>ONSR01000032.1 GCA_900320565.1 uncultured Prevotellaceae bacterium | reverse complement strand
GCAGGAGCCATTGCTACACGAGGACCTTGAGCCTTCGTCTGTGGAACTTCTACCTGATAAGTCTGACCGTTGACGGTTACCTTCATCTGTCCGTCCTTGAGGTCTTCTACAGTGGCAGCATAATCCTGACCACCTATCTTAAACTTGAATTTTTTCATTATTATGAATTGTCAATTTTGAATTATGAATTAAATTAGAGTCTTGGGTTCAGTTGAGCGCCCCAAGCAGATGGATAGGGAACGATGGTGAGAACGCGGCTCTCACGATTGTCCATCTCTTCGAAGTAGAGGTAGAGTGCTGTTGCCACTGCTGCCTTGTCCTCTTCGCTGGCTTTCTCGAAGCTCTTTGCCTCCAAGCTGGTCTCAATGCTGCTCTTAACGGTCTTAACCTTTGCCGTAGTCTTCTTTGCAATTGCGGTAAAGATGCCCAAGATGAGTACCAAGATAAGCAGAATAGAGAACACCACCAAAACGGAGATGCCTGCTAAAAGCCATATCTGAGGATCTGATATTGAAAGGAAATACATATCTTATTTGTTTTGATCTGTTGTAGTCAGTAGTTATGTAGTTAAGTAGTTAAGCCAAATGTATTTGCATCATATGACTTCGAAGTTCAAAGGTATCGGCTTAACTACTGTCTACTTTAACTACTTAACTCCTTATTTTTATTTACAGAGGAATATTTCCGTGCTTCTTGGCAGGGTTAGTGAGTTTCTTGTTCTCCAGTTGAGCCAAAGCGCGAATGATACGGAAGCGAGTGTTACGAGGCTCGATAACATCATCGATATAACCGTACTTGGCAGCCTGATAGGGATTTGCGAAGAGGTCTTCGTACTCCTTCTCCTTCTCTGCGATATAAGCCTTTGCCTCTTCAACCTTGCCCTCTTCCTTGAGAGCCTTAGCTTCCTTTGCATAGAGCACACTTGCAGCACCACTTGCACCCATCACAGCAATCTCGCTTGAAGGCCAAGCATAGTTCAAGTCGCCACGAAGCTGCTTACAGCTCATCACGATGTGGCTGCCGCCGTAGCTCTTACGCAGGGTAACGGTCACTTTGGGAATCGTAGCCTCTCCGTAAGCATAGAGCAGCTTAGCGCCATGCAGAATCACGGCGTTGTACTCCTGACCTGTGCCAGGCAAGAATCCAGGAACGTCAACAAGCGTTACGATAGGAATATTGAATGCGTCACAGAAACGTACGAAGCGAGCGCCCTTGCGGCTTGAGTTGCAATCGAGCACACCTGCAAGCTGCTTCGGCTGGTTGGCTACGATGCCGACACTCTGACCGTTGAAACGAGCAAAACCTACGATGATGTTCTTTGCAAAGTTAGGCTGAACCTCGAAGAACTCACCATTATCCACGATACCTGCAATCACCTGATACATATCGTAAGGCATGTTGGGATTGTCAGGAATGATGTCGTTCAGGTAATCCTCCATACGGTCGATGGGGTCTGTGCATTCTACGCGAGGAGTCTTCTCGAGGTTGTTCTGAGGAATATAAGAGAAGAGCTGCTTAATCATAGCGATACACTCCTCTTCGTTCTTGGCCGTGAAGTGTGTCACACCACTCTTTGTGGCATGAACACTTGCACCACCAAGCTGCTCCTGAGTCACAACTTCGCCCAGAACGGCCTTCACCGGACCGGGACCTGTCAGGAACATATAGCTGCTGCCCTCAACCATGAAGGTGAAGTCAGTCAATGCAGGGCTATAAACAGCACCACCGGCACACGGGCCCATGATGGCGCTAATCTGAGGAATGACGCCAGAAGACATGATGTTGCGCTGGAAGATTTCGGCATAACCTGCAAGGGCGTTGATGCCTTCCTGCAAACGAGCACCACCTGAGTCGTTAAGACCGATGACGGGAGCGCCAACCTTCATGGCGATATCCATCACCTTGCAAATCTTGCTTGCCAGCATCTCGGAGAGAGAACCAGCGGAAACCGTGAAGTCCTGAGCAAAAACATAAACAAGGCGACCACCAATTGTGCCGCTACCTGTCACGACGCCGTCGCCCAGATACTGCTTCTTCTCCATACCGAAGTTCGTGCAACGGTGCTTCACGAACATGTCCATTTCCTCGAAGCTACCTTCGTCGAGCAGCAAGTTGATGCGTTCGCGAGCCGTGAGCTTGCCTTTCTCGTGCTGCTTCTCGATAGCCTTTTCGCCGCCGCCTATACGAGCTTTGGCGCGGAGCTCCATAAGCTCCTTAATCTTTTCTGTTTGTGTACTCATCTTTGTGATTTAGTATTTGACGATTTACGTTTTTTCAATTCGCGTGCAAAGATACTAATTTTTACGTTAAGTTGTACTCTTGATGCCGTATTTTTTCCTTTCTTTACACATTATATATTATTATATGTCACTTTGCCCAGAGTAATGTACCGTCTGAAGCCTGTCCTTCTGCATCAACAGATAACTGAGTGACGCGACTGTTGTTGAAGAACTTGACTTCAGCCTCACCTTCATCGTTCAGCTTGAGGTTGGGGTTCCAATAGAGTGTACGACGATAGTCTTTCCCTTCTTCCGAAGGTTTTTGCTTGCTGTAGTCAGGCGAATAGAACTGTGCAGGATAAGCAAAGCCAGGTATTACATAACGTCGATCGCGATAGGTCAATCGTCGAGAACCATCGGGGAAAGGATAGCAAACAAGCTTCGTCTTGGGCTCGTTGCTGCCGTAATACATGTCGTTGCCATACAGACGAGGACTGTAATCAGAGTAAAAGACATACATATCCCAGACGCCATTGCCTTGATACTCCATTGCTTCACCTGGGGACATACCGATGTCGTGTAGTGACCTAAGATACTTCCTTGCATATATGGAATCAGGCGGAATCGAGTCGCCCTTCATAGCCATAATCATTCTTCGTGTATATCCTGCGCCTGTGCGGGTATCGAAAGTCGGTTCCTGACCTTCCCCTAACTTCCTTTCTACCACTCCGACACCAAAGTCCGCCGTATAGACCTGCATAAAGCCCAATCCAATATCTTGTGCTATGTTTTCGGCATCTTCTGCATCAATGGCAAAGATTGGCCAAGTGTCGTCGAACTTATTCAAGCCTCGCCGCTTTGCCTTTATGGTCACTTCGCTCATGATTGTCTCGTCATCGAGCCTTATCCACTTGCCATTCGCATTCTTTTTCTCAGGTGTGGGAGCAAGATGATTCTGGTAATATGAGTAAGGATTCACAAATCGTGGATACGGCCAAACTATGCGAGGCAGGTAATCTGCCGGTTCAACGAATATCTTTCGCCTCAGTTTAGCACTTGCAGGCAAGTACATATAATCCGTCTCGAGGTTGTCGGGTTCGGCTTGAATCCAAGTGTAAGGCTTCTTCTTTTTCCATTTAGTCGTGTCTGCAGCACTGATAAAGACGATTGCCGAGCCGTAATAAGGAGGCAACTGAATGCGGAAATCTTTCCTGCGAGTCTCGCTTTCACCGACAAAGGAGGTCTTTGCATCGAGTGCAATTATCTCGGCATGAACCTTGAGTTCCCTGTTCTTCTTATCATTTTTGGCGTTGACAGATTTGTCGTAAGCAATCTTTTCTCGTTCCGCACTCCTGCCTTTGTTAAACATATCGGGCAGATCCATCGGTTTGACCTCATAGTAACCATCTTCGTGGAGGCTCCTTCCGTCTTCGCTGAAAGGGTATTCTTCTTCGTCCTCCTTCTCGTTGTTAGTCTCTTCACCTTCCACGAAATCGACGATGACGTTCTTGTAAGTGGTGCCAATCAGGATGGGAGCCCTTTCTGCAGGCTGTGTGATGTTCCAAGCCCCAGCCACCGCCATGCTTCGCCAATCAAAGCGTCGCCAACCCTGAGTCATCATCAAGAGGTCGAGGGCAGCACGATGTTCCTCATCATCAGCCTCGAAATACCAGCCAGGTTGAGGCACGAAGCCGCGTATCTCGCTTGAGAGGAGCATCTCGGTCAGGATGTTAGAGTCGTCGTAGAGGCAGTCCCTCCGGAAATCATCTCTGACCGAAATCGAAATGGAAGACTTGCTTGGAGGTGCTTTCAAAGTAAGGTTGACGGGTTCGTAAGGCTGATATTCCTCCTTGAGACCCTCGATGCTTAGCGTGGGATTCAAGTCCTCTTTGCCTCGATTAAAGAAGAGACGGTCTGCGAAAACGCGTCCTTTTGTGTCGAAGACGGTAAGTTGATAGACGCCAGAGGGCCAGCCCCCTCCCCGCTCCCCCTTTGGGGGAGTGCTAATGAGCGGCAAGACAGCGGGATTGTGGCACTCCCCCAAAGGGGGAGCGGAGAGGAGGCTGACCATTTTTCCCTCGCACATCAAGCTCACGCCCAAGCTATCGTCCTGCAAATCAGCAGTATGTCGGATATGAGCAACCCAGCCGCTATCGGTCTGCTCTACTTTCAGGGAAACGCCCGTCGGCTCTGGTTTCGGCAGTTTCGCTTTGGCTTGCTTGCCGTCTTTGCTGACGAAGAGAACCTCCTTCTCCAGTCCTTTTTGCGGAATGACCTCGAAGAGTCCTCTGCCTCGATTCACAGTCTTAATTGAATCGCCATTATAAACAACCCAACCTTCTGCCCATTCTCCAGTGTCGAAACACGCCTCAAATGCCACTCTGCAAGGCATTCCTTCCACAAGATTGCCTCCTTCCGGATAGAGAGAAAGCGTCAACTTGGGATTATCAGCAGGATTGGGATAGAGACGACGCATGGCTCGAAGCGTCATATCGTGCGTGTATTCGCCTGGTTCGAGGGGTTTGTCATAGACGGGAAACACGCGACTATAGAGCTTTTCATAGTCACGAAAATACTCTTTCTCTTGCCGTTTGCTTGCGAACCACGTTTTGATGTCTTCAGTATGCTTGCGCTCGAAACGTCCCCAATTGAGTTGCCAACGAGTATAAGCCCTAAGTTCATAGAAACCAGCGTACTGAATGTATTTGTTTAAAGCAAAGAATCCAGAGCCGTGACCCTCTTTCATTTGGATGAGTTTACGCTCTATCATGTATCCTTCTTGCCCATAAAGCTCCACATAAAGCACGCCGCTCACGTCGGAAGGCTTGTCCGTATCGGTTCGACGAGTGTAGGCCGAGAACCAGATTGTGTCGCCAAGTTGGTAAGAAGTGTTGTCCATGTGAATGAAGACCTTCTCCTGCGGAATGGTCCGCCCAAAGGCGGCTTGCCTCTGTGAAAGCATTTCGAGAGCCGATTCCTCAGCAAAAGCGAGGATGGGCAACAGGAAGAAAAGGACGAAAGTCTTCGTTTTCATTTCGCGCGTACTGTCTTATGTATATAACGCCCAAAAGGGTGGTTTGTAACAAAAAGACGCTACAAATTTAGGAATTTTATTCCTATTCTCAAAGAAAAACGTGCAAAAAGAGCATGCGACACACTTTTCAACTTGTCACAGAAATGGTCGATTTTCTTACTATTTAACACTTTAGTTTTAGACGACCTACGGAGCAGTTTTGGTGAAAACACGCCATCTTTACCGTCTCAGCAAGGGTAGTTTGTCAACTTAACAGGGAGGGTTTACAAACTTAACAGGGAGGATTTGCAAACTTAACAGGGAGGGTTGAATGACTTGGCACGTTAAGTTTGGCAATTAAGCACGTCGAATCACCCATCGAAACAGGCCTATTTGACCGATTTATTGTTCTAAATCGGAACAGATTACAACCCTCATCAAGAGGCCCTAAACGTAAGTCGAACACAATCAAAAGGTTACGAAAATCGTGAAAACAGGCGTTCTTTTTGCCCTCGACACAATTTGGGCTATTTCGTAGCATTCTCAGCGGGTTTGAGAAATACAAAATGTAAGCAGATTCAGCACGATTCGAGCAAACTGTCAAAATGCCACATAAAGTAGCCTTCCTTCTTCAAATCCCCACATGTTTGTCCCTCATCTTACAATTTTGAATTTATAAATTTTGAATTTTGAATTATTAGTTGTACCTTTGCAAACGCTAAGAAAGTCAAGCTTTTCAGGATAGTATGCGACAACACATACCCACAGAACTCGGAACGAAACCCATCGGCAGCCTGCTCTGGCAGTATAGTTTGCCCGCAATCATCGCGATGGTGGCCTCTTCGATATACAATATCGTGGACAGCATCTTTGTGGGTCAGGGCTTGGGCGACGAAGCAATCAGCGGAATGGCTGTAGCCAGCCCATTCATGAACCTGTCTGCTGCTTTCGGAGCCATGATTGGAGTGGGTGCAAGCACGGTGATAAGCGTCCGTCTCGGGCAAGGAAAATACGAAGAGGCTCAGCATATCTTGGGCAACACGATTACCCTGAATGTCATCCTTGGCGTGCTGTTCACGCTGGTTTGCCTGCCCTTTCTGGACAACATCCTGTACCTCTTCGGAGCAAGCGACGTTACCCTACCCTACGCTCGCGAGTATATGCTCATCATCTTGCTTGGCAATATCGTGACACACCTCTACTTTGGTTCGAACGCGATACTGCGTAGCGCAGGTCATCCTCGCTTGGCAATGGGCTGCACATTCCTTGCCATCATCGTCAATTGCATACTCGACCCGCTCTTCATCTTCGTGTTCAAATGGGGCATTCAGGGTGTTGCTTGGGCCACCATCATTGCCCAGATCGTCGCTTTTTGCTGGCAATTGAGGCTCTTTAGCCGACCCACAGAACTGCTTCATCTGCGAAGAGGCATCTATCGGCTCAGGCTCGATATCGTCCGCCAATGTCTTGCAATCGGTCTCAGCCCGTTCCTGTTCAACAGTTGCGCTTGCTTGGTGGTACTGATTTGCAACAACAGATTGCTCCAATATGGCGGCGATATGGCCATCGGAGCCTATGGAATTGTGAACAGAGTGGTCTTCTTGTTCGTGACTGTGGTGATGGGACTTGTGCAAGGTATGCAGCCAATCGTGGGCTACAACTGGGGTGCAAGGCAGAACGACCGCGTCTTCCGTGTGCTTCGTTACGGCATTATCGGAGCCACGACTATCACCTTGTTTGCTTGTCTGGCTGGCGAATTCATTCCTGCTCCCATCATTCATATCTTCGGAGCAGGTCCCGAGTTGACCCAGAAAGCAGTTCGTGCCTTCCATTTCGTTGTGGCAGCCTTCCCACTTGTGGGTGCTCAGATGGTCATCGGAAACTTCTTCCAGAGCATAGGTCACGCTGGTAAGAGCATCTTCCTGAGTGTTACCCGCCAAATGCTCTTCCTCATTCCTTTGCTTGCCATCTTGCCGAAGTGGTGGGGGCTGGATGGTGTTTGGCTCTCGATGCCCATCAGCGACACCATTAGCTTCGTGGCTGCAACATGCATGCTGACATATATGATTAGGAAAATAAAGAGGGATGAAACGCATCGGACTGCTTAGCGACACCCATGCTTATTGGGACAATCGCTATCTCGAGTACTTCGAGAGCTGCGACGAGATATGGCATGCTGGCGATATTGGCTCGCTCGAACTGGCAACCCGACTCAATGAGTTCCGTCCTTTGAAAGCCGTTTATGGCAATTGCGACGGAGGAGATTTGCGAAGACTCTACACCGAGAAACTGCGTTGGACTTGCGAAGGAGCCGATGTTCTGATGACACATATAGGCGGTTATCCAGGCCATTACGACCCACGAATCAGGCAGCAACTCCTCATCCGACCGCCCAAGCTCTTCATCTCAGGCCACAGCCACATCCTGAAAGTGCAGTATGATGAGCGGCTGAAACTGCTTCACATCAATCCAGGAGCAGCAGGACTGCAAGGATGGCACCAAGTTCGCACCCTCGTTCGCTTCTCTGTGGACAACGGAAACTTCTGCGACCTCGAAGTCATAGAAATGCCACGTTAACTCACTTTTCTTGCACTTTTTTGCCATAAAACTTGTTTTGTATTGTACTTTTTTGTTACTTTGCGGCAAAATTGTCACACTTCCGTATCATAACAATGAAAAAGTACATACTATTTGTCGTTTCTATCATCGTATTTCTCTTCAGTTGCAAAGAAGACATAGACACCTCTGCCCGCTATGTTTTCAAGGAAGAAACGGTACTTGGATATCTCCAGAAACACGATGACTACAGCGAATACGTCAAACTTCTGCAGTTGGTCAACATAAGTCCACGAAGTGAGAGCACCGTCTTTCAACTCCTCAGCGTTCGTGGCAACTATACTTGTTTTGCTCCGACAAACGAAGCAATTGCACTTTTTCTGCAGGACCAAGTCAAAGCCGGAATCATAAACGAACCGACTTGGGAGAGTTTCACGAACGACAGACTGAAGGACAGCATCATGAAAGTCGTTGTATATAACAGTATTATCGACGGCGGTGACGAAGAGAGCTATAGGACATACAGCTTCCCTCAAACAGAAAATGGAGAGTTTGGACGTCCCAATATGAACGACATCCGACTTAGCGTCTATCGTCCTAAAGCCCCTGATAGCATCTACATCAACCATATCTATCCCATCAGCATTCGCAATAGAGACATCCCTGCCATTAATGGCGTCATCCATCAAATGGAGAAAGTCATTGCTCCAAGAGAGGTAACGCTCAAGACTATCCTGCAAGAACAACTCGAAGGCACAGAAAAGGGTTTCATCGTAATGGCTCGAATGCTACAGGCTTGCGGGTTGATGGACACACTTTCGAAGATAAGAGACGAGGTTTATGAACAACTCTATTTGACGGGCATGATTGAGGAGAAGACTCCGGCAAACGGGCTAAAGACGATGGATGGCGGCTATTCCTATGCCCCTGAGCACAGGAAATACGGCTTCACAATCTTTGCCGAATCCGACAACTTCTGGCAAGAACAGATTGGGAAGCCTGCAGAAGAGATTACTCCAGAAGATGTGCAAGCCTGGGTTCAAGCTGGTAATTACTATCCAGAAGCCGTTGCCAACACGAATTTCAAAGCTCCTGAAAACCTGCTCTACCAATGGACAACCTATCATGTCCTGCCCTTCAAGCTGGCCCCCAACCGTCTCGTCTTCCACTATAATGAGAAAGGTTACGATTATGCAGGTTCTCCTGGCAAGCTCTCGATTCCTGTAATGGAGTATTATGTAACAATGGGAAAGCGAAGACTGCTCAAAATATATGAGAGTCCAGAAGCGCAAGGTGTCTATCTCAACCGCTTCCCAATCCTTGACAATGACAGACATGGAACAGGACACGAAATTAGTTGCGAGGAAGATAAGCTGGGAGCTCGAGTAATGAGAGAAGACGAAGACATGGACAAAAGAACGGCTCTTAATGGCTATCTTTACGAGATAGATGCTCCTATTGCCTACAACGAAGAGACTCGCGACAATCTGGGTCGCACACGAATCCGCATGGATTGTATGAGTTTCTTTCCCGAAGTGATGAATAATGACATTCGACGTGTTGCCCTGAAAGATGCCAGACATCAATGGGTGCACTTTCCAGATAATACGGAATACAAATATATTGGCAACTTGAGCATCAATGAAGGCTCTACCTTTGTATATTATAATGCCTATGATTACAAGTTCGGCAGCCTTTGTGGGGACGAAGTGAAGTGTGTGGGACGCTGGGAACTCGTCTTCACGCTACCGCCAGTTCCGAAACGAGGAACCTATGAAGTCCGTTATCGCATCCTTACAAATAGCAGCAGAGGCATTGCCCAATTCTATTTCGGCGACAGAAAAGATGCAATGCCTGCCGCAGGTATTCCCGTCAACCTTACACTTGGAGGAGCCGACCCTATAACCGGATGGATTGAAGATACTGGCACAGACGACGATGCAGATGCAGAAGCCGACAAGCAAATGCGTAACAACGGATTCATGAAAGGCGAAGAAAGCATCCTGATTCTTAAGCAACCAGGCACAACAGCAAGAGCCAATGCCAACAGAAACATTGTCCGTCGTATCATCACTCGCCAGACATTAGACCCGGACAAAACATACTATCTCAAGATAAAGTCTGTACTCGATGCTACGACCTCCGAGTTTTATATGGATCATATAGAGTATTGTCCGAAAGAAATATATGATAATCCAGAACATCCGGAGGACATCTGGTAAAAAGACTATTTTGGGCTCTTTAAACGAAGATATTGCCCGCATAGATATGTTTTGCAGCATAAAAATGGGCTTTTCTTCAAGAAAAACACAACTTTTACCTAAAAAAGTTTGCGGGAATGACAGAAAAGTCCTATCTTTGCATCGGATTATATAAGGTATGAAGAAGTTTTATATCATAACACTCACCTTGGCGATGGCTTTCGCTCCGCTTACCATCATGGCTGAACCAGCCAGCGATGGCATCGAAATGAGCGTATCGGGCATCTCACTTAGCATCAAGGACGGAAACGTCCACATTGTAGGTGCGAATGGAGAAGTTATGGAGATCTTCAACCTGACTGGTGCTAAGGTTGCGACAGTTCGCATTGACAGTAACGACAAGACCTTCGCACTGAATCTTCAAAAAGGCTGTTACCTTATTAAAGTCGGCAAGATTGTCCGCAAGATTTCCATACAGTAACAGCCAAGTTTTAACCCCTCTCCGCAAGAGAGGGGCGTTTTATATCCACAAAGCTTTAAACCTTCGTCACTCACTCTTGTCTAACTAATTGTAATGATAGACGAGAAAGCACTCTATAAGCAACTGCATGACGCGTCCACCAAGGAAGCGGCTTTCACCCGACTTGTGCGCGAGTATCAGGAGCCGCTCTATTGGCAGATACGACGGATGGTTGTGGTGCACGATGATGCCGACGATGTCCTGCAGAACACTTTCATCAAGGCCTGGAGTGCCATAGACAGTTTCCGCGGTGAGTCTCGCCTGCAAACCTGGCTCTTTCGCATTGCCATCAACGAGTCGCTCAACTATCTCAACAAGAAGAAACAAGTGCTGAGCCTCGACCAGACCGATGGCAGCTTGGCCGACATGCTTGCCAGCGACAGCTACTTCGACGGAGATGAAGTGCAGAGACAGTTCCAGACGGCCATCAACACTCTGCCCGAAAAGCAGCGGCTCGTCTTCAACCTCAAGTACTTCGACGAGATGAAGTACGAGGACATGAGCAGCCTGCTTGGCACAAGCATCGGAGCCCTCAAAGCATCATACCATCATGCAGTGAAAAAAATATCTGCATTTTTTGACGATAACGATTAAACCTTTCACATTATATATAATCTAATAGGTAGAATGAAGACAACGGACAACATACAAAGGACAACTGAGGAGCTGGAGACGAAGCTCTTCGAACGCTTTGGTGCAGAGAATCACTTCACCGTTCCAGAAGGCTACTTCAACAGCCTCTCAGACAGAGTGATGAGTCGCATCGCAGAGCGAAAGCGCCGTCGCAGCCTTATCTTGCGATGGACTGCTGCAGCCGTTCTGGCCGGTTGTGTTGCCGCTGGTGGAATGCTCTTCGAAAGCCATTACAAAGCACAGCAACTCGAAGCAGAGAACATCCAGTACATCGAAGATGCGCTCGACTATTCAATGATTGACAATATGAGTATTGCATCATATCTAACCGAAGCAGAATAAACATGAAGATGAGAAGAATCATACTTACATTCAGCCTCTTGCTCGTCGGAATTGCCTTGACGGCTCAACAGCCCCAGCGAGGTAAGTTCAATCCGCAAGAGTTCAAGGCAAAGCTCGAAAGCTATGTCACTCAAGAAGCTGGCTTCAACCAGACCGAAGCCGCAGCCTTCTACCCCATCTATTTCGAGATGAAGGGCAAGCAGCGCGGACTGCAGCGACAAATCTTCCAGCTCAAGAGAAACGCCCCGAATGCTGAGGCAAGCGACCAGGAATTTGCCATCACAATCCAGAAGATAAAAGACCTCGGCGTGGAAATGGCACAGCTCGAAGTCACCTACTACAAGAAGATGTGCAAGGTTGTATCACCCGCAAAAGTCTATAAGGCAATGTGTGCCGAAGACAAGTTCCATCGCGAAATGCTCGAGAACTTTGGCGGAGGAAAGAACCGTCCGCAAGGACACAGACCCAAATAATCCGAAACAAAGCAGGCTTTAAGGTAAAAAGAAAGTTTCGGCGGAAGAGTAGAAAAGTCAGTGGACCACTTCTACTCTTCTTTTTTTGCCTCGTTCCAAAGCTCATCCATTTGGCTGAGCGTCATATCCTTCAAGTGCAGACCCTGCTCCTTCGCCTTTCTCTCCACATAATTAAAGCGGCGGATGAACTTCTGATTCGTGTGCTCCAGAGCATTGTCGGGGTTGATGTGATAGAGACGAGCCGCATTGATCAGGCTGAACAGGAAATCGCCATACTCAGCCGTCTGCCTCTCTTTGTTGTCCTCCTTCATCAGTTCAGCCTGCAGTTCGCCAAGCTCCTCCCTGACCTTGTCCCACACATCCTCCTTCTTCTCCCAGTCGAAGCCCACAGCACGAGCCTTGTCCTGAATGCGATAAGCCTTGATGAGCGAAGGTAACGAACTGGGGACACCGCCCAGAACCGTCTTGTTGCCGTCCTTCTCCTTCTGCTTGATTTGTTCCCAAGCCATCACCACATCGCCAGCCGTCTTAGCCACAGCATCGCCATAGACATGCGGATGACGGAAGATGAGCTTGTCGCAAAGCTTGTTGCAGACATCGGCAATGTCGAACTGCCCCTTCTCGCTACCAATCTTAGCGTAGAAGACAATATGGAGCAGCACATCGCCCAGCTCCTTCTCGATGTTTGGCACATCATCCTTCAGCAGAGCATCACAAAGCTCAAACGTCTCCTCAATCGTATTCGGGCGCAGACTCTCGTTCGTCTGCTTATGGTCCCAAGGGCACTTTTCCCTCAACTCATCCATCACATCCAGCAAGCGACCGAAAGCCTGCAACTTTTCTTCCTTCGAATGCATATTAGTCGTTTTATTTCTTGCACAAAGTTACACCTTTTTGTGCAAAATGCCCTGCTGTTCGACATTTTTCGTTGCACAAACCGCAAAAAAATGAAAAAAAACTTGCAAGAATGAGGAAAAACTCAGTACTTTGCGTCGTCAAAACATTAAAAACGCACTTAAAACCCAATTGCCTATCGGAAAACATTACTCCTAAACCAAAGTTTGAGACGTAATGAATAACTTATCTGCAATGACCGACCACGAGTTGGTAGTATTGTACGAAGAAGGTAACGACAGTGCATTTGATGTTTTGCTCGCCCGACATCAGGCGTACATCTATTCCTATATACTCTTTTTGGTAAAAGACACGGACGTGGCCAACGACTTCTTCCAGGACACGTTCCAGCGAGCCATCATAGCCATACGCAGCCACAAATACCAGACAAATGGCAAGTTCAGCGCATGGCTCACACGCATCGCTCACAATCTCATTCTCGACCAAGGCCGCAAGATTGAGACCACACAGACTGTTCGCGAAGACCAAGTGGCACCCAAAGTTCTCAACAGCATGAGGCTCAGCGAAGCCACACGCGAAGACGAGATGATAGACAGCCAAACGCGCGAGAGCATCCGTCACCTGCTCGACTACCTGCCCGAGCCACAGCGCGAAGTCGTCATCATGCGTTTCTACGAAGACCTCAGCTTCAAGGAGATAGCACAGATGACTGGCGTCAGCATCAACACAGCCCTCGGCCGCATGCACTACGCCCTCATCAACCTGCGCAAACTCATCGGCAACAGACAGTTCTGCTTAGTCAGCTAAAGACGACAACAATTGTCAGAAATCACATAACAGCGTGTCGCGTTTTCGAACGTGGCACGTTTTGTTTGAAAACGTAACACTATACAAGTGCAAACGTAACACTATACAAATGGAATCGTAACACTAGTTAATTGCAATCGTCACACTAGTAAATCGCAAACTTCAAACGTGATGTTTCAAGATTACTACTGAGTGATTATACATTTTCGCAAAAAGCGGTAATATATTTGTAGAGAAAGACAAAACGAATGGGAAGCATTTCCGAGATAATTCCTCAGGCAAAGCCAGACGACTTGGAACTCGTCAGTCGCATACAGAATGGCGAAAGAGACCAGTTTCGACTGCTTGCCGAGCGCTATGCCGAACGCCTGATGCGAATGGTTCGCCGCTTGGTTCCCTCGAAGGAAGATGCTGAGGAAGTCACCCAAGATGCCCTTCTGGAAGCATTCAAAAGCCTCTCTCGATTCGACAAGAAGCAATCCAGCCTCCAAACCTGGTTGATGCGAATCGCCTACCACATAGCGCTGAAGCATTACAGACAAAGCCAAAAGACAGTTCCAATAGCGAATGCGAAGCAAGAGTGGCTCGAGAATATGTCCGACGACGAAGCCGACGAAATTCTCTCGGACACTTCTTCCGACCGACTCTCTCTGCTCGAACGAGCCATCGACCAACTGAAACCTGATGACCAAATGCTGCTGAGTTTCTACTATTTCGACGACTACTCGATAAAAGAAATATCCCAAATAACCGGTCACGACGGAGGCTATCTCCGCTCACGACTGCAATGGATAAGGAAGAAACTTGCCGTAATCATCAAACAACTCGAGAACTATGAAAGACAATAACGAATATAAAGACAAAGCCTTGCGTGTCGCGATTGAACGCAAGACGAAAACTCTCGAAGAATCAGGGCTTTCTGATGATTTCGTTGAACAATTGATGCAACGAATTGAGGCAGAGGAAAAGACTGCGATAAAGCAGCCTCAAGGCCTTTGGTTGCGTATCGTTAGCAATGTCTCGACAGTTGCTGCAGTCCTGCTCGTCGCTTACTTCATCACGCTCCATCTGCCCTCTTCGACAAAGACGGAACAATTCGATACATATTATAATATAGCATCTCTGCCCAAGAGTAGCACCCTCGAGCAAGTGTACACAAGCCACCGCGGGCAGAAGAATAGCAATCAACTCAGTTACACACACTTCAAACGCATGATTTATGAAAACAAGTAAACTCCTCGGAATAGCCCTCGCGGGCACTCTCCTACTGGCCTCCTGCTATCAGCCGGACGTCGTGATGCACACCACCATTACAGGCGATTCTTGGTGGCCTTGCGAGCGAAAAATCACCTATAGTAACGTGATGCCCCAAAAGATGCGTGACTCATTGTGGACAAAAGAAAGTGTGAAATGGTCGCAACCCTTGCCGGAATGCATCAACACAGATGCCTTCATGGGAAGTCACACAGATATAGGCGAAGGAGATACTGTCAGCACTACCTTCTCGATGCCCTTCAAATCGACAGAGGAAATGAGCCAGCAGACCCCTCTGCAGCTCAACGGCACCCGTCTCCGCTCGAAAGCCAGCCTCAAGAAGCAGTTCCGCTGGTTCTATACGAACTACGTCTTCAGCGAAACCTTCTATTGCGTGGGCGACACATTCCAGTTGGCCGACACACTTTATGCAGACAAAGCCCTCATAAGCTACTGGTTTACAGGCGAGCCCAACCTCGTGAAGGGACTGAGCGGAGCAGAGGCCTCGCAGAAACTCAGCGAGATAGAACCTGCCATCAACCGTTGGCTGAACGACAATCTCATAAAGGTCGGCTTCGACTATATCGTCAGCCATTACGACTCCATCCCTGCCCCACCAGTCAGCAAGGAGCGCTTCATCGAGCTGCACGACTCGCTTGTCCAGTTCATCATGGCTGGTTCCGACGACCTGCTCGACATCAAGCCAGAGGAGAGACTGCAAGCCTTCTTCCATTCCGATGCCTACAATAGTTTCTTCAACGACGAAACAACTCTGGGCAAGGGACTGACCGACGAGCTCAGCAAACAACTGAACATCTTCTGGTTCAACGTGCCCTACACCCTCACGATGCCAGGAACAGTCACAGATGCAGGGAACGGCGCCCTTCAAGCCGATGGCTCAATCCTCTATCCATTCAAAGGCGAAAGGCTCATCCCGAAAGATTATACCATCACAGCCACCTCGCGAGTCACACACATTTGGGCTTACATCCTCACACTCTTCATCATCCTAATCGCATTGGGGAGCATGATATATCGCAAGAAACGGGAAATGTCGTAAATTTTTCACATTTCTCAGCAAAAACATTTTCACTGTGAAACTTTTTTCGTATCTTTGCATCAACTAAATCTAACATACGATGCAAAGATACTTTTTTTCACTATTACTAACGTTTTGTACCCTTGTCTGTCTGGCTCAGCCTAAGGTGGTGGCGCATCGTGGCTATTGGACGACTGAGGGAAGTGCTCAGAACTCTATCGCTTCGCTGCAGAAAGCGGCTGAGATAGGCTGCTGGGGCAGCGAGTTTGACGTGTGGATGACGGCTGATGGCATCCCCGTCGTGTTTCATGATGCTACGATTGACGGCATCCGCATCGAGGACACGACTTATGCCACGCTGATGAACCATCGGCTGCAAAACGGGGAGTTCATCCCTACTCTGCAGCAATATCTGACGGAAGCGAAGCGCCTCACAAACTGTCGTCTTATTTTTGAGATTAAACAGCACAGGAATGAGAAGCGCGACTGCAGAATCTCGGAGCTTTCGGTGGAACTGGTGAACATGCTGGGACTTGCCGACAGGACGGACTATATCTCGTTCAGCAAGCATGTCTGCAAACGCATTCACGAACTGGCTCCCAAAGCTAAGGTGGCTTACCTGAACGGCGAGCTCTCGCCAAAAGAAATCAAGGAACTGGGCTGGACTGGCATCGACTACAACACGAAGGTCTTCGACAAGCATCCAGACTGGCCGCTGGAAGCCAAGAGACTCGGGCTGGAGGTCAATGTGTGGACGGTGGATGGCGAAGAGGCGCTCACGCACTTTGCCCAAATGCCCGGCATAGACATCATCACCACAAATGAGCCGGAAAAGCTTATAAGAATGAAAAAATGAAAATTCTTCACTCTTAATTCTTAATTCTTCATTTATATATAACATTATGGCTAAGTACAACATCACGGAAAAGTCCGAGAAAGCCAAGAAGGCTGCGTACAGAAACGCTATCACGCCTGCTTTCGTGGAAGAGGTGGCTAGGAAAATCATCACGAAGCTGGTGGTCGAACAGAAGTATCGCGACCCGAACTACTCAGCAAAACTGCTGGCCAAAGACATCGACGTCAATATGCGCCACATCAGCGCTGTCGTCAGTCTGCGCTTCCAGCAGAACTACTCTGTCCTCGTTGCCAGGATGCGCCTCTACGAAGCAAAGTACATGCTGCAGGACAGGAGCTTCGACAACCTGACTGTGGAAGACATTGCCACCAAAGTGGGCTTCACCACTCGCCAAAGCTTCTATGCCTCTTTCTATAAGCTCTGCGGCATAACACCGAAGGAATACAGAGTGGCTAACGGGTTCATCCCTAAAGCAGAACTGCCGCCTCCTCCCAAACCCAAGAAGAAGGGGAAGAAGAAAAGGGGGAAGAAAGTAGAAGTAAGAGGTAAGAAGTAAGAAGTAAGATGATTGAGCGTTTTGCTGACTTACAGTTGTTGCGATACGAGGTGACGGGCTTTGAGGGCTTGACGCTTCGACAGAAACTGCTTGTCTATTATCTTGCCGAGGCTGCCCTGCTGGGAAGGGACATTCTCTGGGACCAGAACTGCCAATATGGGCTGGAGATACGAAAGACGCTGGAGGACATCTACACCAGCTATGACGGCCCGAAAGACAACCCCGACTGGCAAGCCTTTGTCGTTTATCTGAAAAGGGTGTGGTTCTCGAACGGCATCCATCATCACTATAGTTGCCAAAAGTTCCAGCCCGAGTTCAGCAAAGAGTGGTTCTGTGAGAGACTACGGACAACGGACAACGGACAACAGACAATACTGGACCTCATCTTCAACCCGAATGTAATGCCGAAGCGCGTCAATCAGGCTGATGGCGAGGACTTGCTGCTCACTTCTTCGTGCAACTACTATGCAGAAGGCATCAGTCAGGCTGAAGCGGAAGCGTTCTATGCAGACATGAAGAGCAAGGTCGATTCGGACAGGCCTCCGATGCTGGGTTTGAACAGTCGTTTGGAACGCAAAGAGGATGGCTCGCTCTACGAGAATGTCTGGAAGAGTGGAGGCCTTTATGGCAAAGCAATCGACCGCATTTGCGAGATATTGGGCAAGGCTCGTAGATATGCCGAGAACGACAAGCAAAAGGCTGTCATAGACAAGTTGGTGGAGTTCTATCGGACAGGAAACTTGAAGACCTTCGACGAATATGCCATCCTTTGGGTGAACGAGACGGAGAGCGAAGTGGATTTCACTAATGGCTTCACCGAAGTCTATGGAGACCCGCTTGGACTGAAGGCAAGCTGGGAGGGCTATGTGAACATCATCGACCACAAAGCAACACTGAGAGCCAAAGCTCTGAGCGACAATGCTGGGTGGTTCGAAGAGCACTCGCCAGTTGATGAGCGTTTCAAGAAGAAGGCGTGCAAGGGCGTGAGTGCGAAGGTCATCAGTGCTGCCATGCTTGGAGGCGACCTCTATCCTAGTAGTGCTATCGGCATAAACCTGCCCAACAGCGATTGGATTCGGGCTGAATACGGCAGCAAGAGTGTCACGATTGCCAACCTGACTCGTGCTTACAATCTGGCTGCAAAAGGTTCGGGAATGCGTGAAGAGTTCGTGATTGACGATGAGACGAGAGCGCTTCTGGACAAGTATGGAGATGTTTGCGATGACCTCCACACAGACCTGCATGAGTGTCTTGGGCACGGAAGCGGCCAGTTGTTGCCTGGAGTGGATGCCGATGCTTTGCGCGCTTATGGGAGCACCATCGAGGAAGCTAGAGCAGACCTCTTTGGCCTCTATTATATAGCCGACCTAAAGCTCGTCGAGTTGGGGCTGACTCCGAACGAAGAAGCCTACAAATCGCAGTACTACAGCTACTTGATGAACGGACTGCTGACACAAATGGTTCGCATTGAGGAGGGCCATCAGATTGAGGAGGCACACATGCGAAACAGGGCACTCATCTCACGTTGGACACTCAAGAACTATCCCGAAGCAGTACAAATCGTCGAAGTAAACGGCAAACATTTTGTCAAAGTTTTTGACTACAATCTACTCCGTAAAGCTTTTGGTGAATTGCTTGCTGAAGTGCAACGAATCAAGAGCGAGGGCGATTATGAAGCAGCCAGGCAACTCGTGGAAGAATATGGCATCAAGATTGACGCTGAGCTGCATCATGAAATCCGCGAACGCTACAAGAAACTCGACTTGGCACCCTATAAAGGATTCATCAATCCGAGGTATGAACTCGTCCGAGATGGCGAAGGAAACATCACGGATGTCCTTGTCAAATATGGCGAAGCTTATGATGAACAGATGTTGCGTTACAGCCACGAGTACAAGACGTTATGATGGAAGAAGTAAGAGGTTAGAGGTTTATGATTAATGAGATTAAGAAAGAGCTTCGTGCAAGTATGAACGGCATTCTCTCTGCCAGGATGAGGGAGGCTGGGATGCCATTCAAACTCATCTTCGGAGTGGAGTTGCCCAGGCTGCAAAGTATAGCCCAGGAATTTCCAGCGGACGTAGAGCTTGCCAATCAGCTTTGGCAGCAAAATATTCGCGAGACAAGACTCCTTGCCATCATGCTGATGCCAGCAAAAGACTTCACCCCAGAAATGTCAAAAAAATGGGCAGAAACAATGGTGACGGCAGAAGAGGCACAAGTCCTGGCCATGATGCTCTTGCCAAAGGCTGAGCAAGCAAAGGAAATCTGCAAGGCTTGGCTCGAAGAAGGCAAACCTCTTCCAGCCACAAGTGCTTGCCTCTGTTTGCGACATTTACTCGTAAAAGGAGAGGATTTGAGTACTGAGAAACAGGCCTTCACCAAGTTCAAGGAGCAGGTCAGCAATCCAAATCTGCACCTCAGAAAAGCCATTCAAGCACTCGAAGCTGCTTTCGAAGAATAAATTAATTTATTAATTTTGAATTTTGAATTATTAGTTGTACCTTTGCACGCTGGTTATGGATAAGAAGCAAGTACCACTCGCTCCCGTGCACGACAGACTGACGAGCTACATGGAAGAGAAATCCATGCGAAAGACTCCCGAAAGATACGAGATTCTTCGTGTGGCTGAGCTTGCTAACGGCATCTTCACCATCGACGGACTCATGCAACTCATGAAGGAGCATGGCAAGTTCCAGGTCAGCAGAGCAACCATCTTCAACACGATGGAACTGTTCTGCGATGCAGGACTGGTCATAAAGCACCCGCTTGCCACAGCTGCTCATTATGAGATGCGGACTGACACCAATCCGAAGGCTTACATCATCTGCCGCCAGTGCAACACAATAACTAAGGTCTCCACAAGCACAGCGAAACTGGCCCTACAAAGCCTTCATGTCCGCTATTTTGCCATCGAGGACAAACTGCTTTATATGCATGGGATTTGCAGAAAATGCCAAGCCAAGAACAGGCAAGAGGCCAGAAAAAACAAGTTAAAGAAATAAGGAAATCAGATTCTAAGAAATATGACAAAAGGAAAGGTAGATGCTCTTTTGGGCATTGTTTTCGGTGACGAAGGAAAAGGTAAGGTTGTGGATGTATTCACGCCGAGGTATAACATTGTGGCTCGCTTTGCAGGTGGTCCGAATGCTGGGCACACCATCATCTTCGAGGGTAAGAAGTTTGTGCTTCGCAGCATTCCAAGCGGCATCTTCGACGAAGGCAAGCTCAACATCATCGGCAACGGCTGCGTCATTGCTCCCGACCTCTTCATGCAGGAAGCAAAGGAGCTGGAAGAGGCTGGCTATGACTTGAAGAGCCGACTCCACATCAGCAAACGCGCTCACCTAATCCTGCCCACTCACAGAGTGCTGGACCGTGCTTACGAGGCTGCAAAGGGCAAGAACAAAGTGGGTACGACTGGCAAAGGCATTGGCCCCACCTATAGCGAGAAAGCCAGCAGAACTGGTCTTCGTGTGGGCGACATCCTCGAGAACTTCCAGGAGAAATACAACACCCTGAAAGCTCGCCACCAGCAGACACTTCGCGACCTGAACTATACCGATTATGACATCACAGACGAGGAGAAACTCTGGATGCAAGGTATCGAATACATGCGTCAGTTCCCTCTTACCGACACAGAGATTGAGCTTGGCAAAGCCCTTCAGGAAGGCAAGTCCGTGCTTGCCGAAGGTGCTCAGGGCACGATGCTCGACATAGACCACGGAACCTATCCTTACGTCTCTTCCAGCAATACCGTGAGTGGTGGTGTCTGCACTGGTCTTGGTGTGGCTCCAAACAGCATCGGCGAAGTGTTTGGCATCTTCAAGGCTTACTCTACAAGAGTTGGCAGCGGACCTTTCCCCGTTGAACTCTTCGACGAGACAGGCGACAAGATTCGCGAGATAGGACACGAGTATGGAGCTGTGACGGGCAGAAACCGACGCTGTGGATGGCTCGACCTGGTAGCTCTTCGTTATGCCATCATGATAAACGGCGTCACCCAACTCATCATGATGAAGAGCGACGTGCTTGACGATTTCAAGGAGATTAAGGTCTGCACCAAGTACGCCAAGAATGGTGTCGTGACAGACGAAATGCCTTATGACACAGAGGGTTGGGAGGCAGTCTATGAGTCCCTGCCAGGCTGGCAAACCGACCTCACACAGATGACAAGCGAAAGCCAGTTCCCCAAAGCTTTGAAGGACTACATCGCCTACATCGAGAAAGCCACAGGAACGCCCATCACCATCGTTTCAGTTGGGCCTGATAGAGCTCAAACAATTGCGAGGAATAAGGATTAAAGATTAAGGATTAAAGATTGTAAGATGGTTATGCGACGCTTACTTCTCATCCTTTATTCATCACTCTTCACTCTTCACTCTTCACTTCTCCACGCACAGCTCTACGAGCAAAGTGTGCGTGCAATCGTGGAGGCCTTGGCTGTGGACTCCTTGGATAAAGCCAAAGGAATGATAGAGCAGACTATTCGACTTGACCCGATGCGGAAGTCGAATGCTGTGCTTTATCAGTATCTGGGCGGCATTTATCAGCAGCGAGGCGATAACGAGAAGGCTTTGGAGGCTTATGCCAAAGGCATCGACCTCTCTCCCACTTCGCTTGATTTGTACCTCAATCGGGCCTCGCTCTATCTTGGACTGAACAACGACAAGCGTGCTCTTTCCGACTACAACAAGGTGCTGGAAGCTGAGCCTGACAACGAGGAAGCACTCTTCTATCGGGCCTTCATCCATTCGCAAGGCCGGCGATACAAAGAGGCTCGTGCCGACTACAACAACCTACTGAAACTCAATCCGATGCACGAAGATGCCCGGCTTGGATTGGCCGTATTGAACAGCAAAGATGGCAGGCCAAAGGAAGCTCAGGAGCAGCTCGATGCCCTGATTCGCTTCTACCCTACCCATGCCAAGCACTACCTGGCCCGATGTGGTTTGTATGAGAAGCGAAAGGAATACGAGAAAGCCAAGAAGGACATCGATATGGCTTTCGAACTGGAGCCAAACAGTCCCGATTGCTACCTGACGCGTGCCTCACTCTACTTGGCCATGAAGAAGAAACGCCTTGCCCAGCAAGACTGCAAGACAGCCATCCGCCTCGGAGCCACCCCAGAACAAGTCGCCTCAATACTGGGGGCATTGAAATAAAGAATTGAGGGCTCCCCTCTCGGAGAACCCTCAAAACGCTTCCTGTCCATAAGACACTTTCCCACTTTCTCAGCTAAGACTTTGAACTCGCTTGCGATATTCGCCACGTTTGGTACGTTCAATTGTCTTGTCCTTCATGAGACGGTCTAATGTTTTCGAAGCTGAGTTGTTGTTGGCATAGCCGAATACCTGCGTGAATTGTTGTATAGTGAACGTTTCTGACAGCTGCATGAAGCAATGTTCAAAGCGCGTAGTGCGACGTCGGTACTGAGTTGCATCCTTTGTCTGTTCCTCGAAGTAGTTACGAGCCAATGCACCGAACCAATATGTAGTGGTACGATATTGGATGTCGAGCAACAAATCAAGCAGTGCCTTATCTTGCTCGTCCACTTCGTATGTACCCTTTTGCTCTCGCTCTTCCCAATGTCGCATATCGACAAAGGGTGCTGCGATGGCAAGTGTGTTGGGAGCAATTCTCTTGAGCAGTAGCTCGTCAGCCTTGTCCCCATTGAAAGCAGCAATCTCCATGTGGTCGCTTGTCCAGTACCAAGCATGTTCTACCAAAGGCCAGATGGGGAGTTCCCCTTGGCGTCTGTCCATTCGATAAGCCCATTGCTTCAAGGTTTCGTCGGCATCGATAGCCTTCTGATTATATCGACGCAGCTCTATCATCTTGAAGCCCGTGCCAGGGATGGGTATTGCAGAGACGC
>ONSR01000079.1 GCA_900320565.1 uncultured Prevotellaceae bacterium | reverse complement strand
AATGAAGATGGAACCGTTACCTATACTTCGCCAACAGGTTCGACAATCACTTCTACCACGAAGATCAATGATAGCAATTGGCATCACGTCACCCTGACGAGTTATTATGCGCAGCGTCGCACACTTCTCTATGTTGACAAGACAAAGGCTGGCGATATAGGGGAGCGTCTGGCAAAGATAGAGACCGTCAGCCTTGGCGACGAGAACAATAATCGTGAGGTTAGCGAGTTGTTCTTCTGGCGTTCAGGCATGACACCTGAGGAAGTGACAGCCGTTTGCAATGGCAAGATGCTGAAGTCCAGCCTTGAGGTATATGTGCCGCTTGGAGGCATAGCAGACTTGGACAACCTTGCTCAAAGCACAAACCAGGTCTTCTATGGACCGAAAAAGACTAAGGAATATGAGCGGGCTGCAGTTGATGTCTTCTTTATGCCGGATGATGGTTCTGCAGGCTTTAATTCAGGCGAGAACTACGACAAACTCATTGACGGTAATACTGGGACGAAGTGGTGCCTCAATGGTGGCGAAGGTAATCCTGTGTATGCCATCTTCCACGCCTCGCATCCCATCTATGTGACGGGCTACAAGATTACGACGGCTAACGACAACTCCCAGTACACAGGTCGCAATCCTAAGTCGTGGACGTTCTATGGTTCTACTTCCGACAGCAATCCGGGTGTGAACGATGCCTCTTGGGAGGTAATCGCTTCCGTTACCAACGACACAAAGCTTCAGGATGTGAACTTCATAACTTATACCTATACGCTTCCGTCTGAGACGACGAAGGCTTATCAAAGTTTCAAGTGGGAGGTGACGGCACGCAAGGGGGGTGGCAACAATGTAATACAGGTCTCCGAGTTCCGTCCTACATATAGCGATGCTGTGGTAGGCGTCCCTCGTCCTGATAGTGATTGGACCGGCATCAACAACCTTAATGTCTTCAATGGCGTTAATGATACCATCTATAATCTTTCAGGTCAGCGTTTGGCAAAAATGCAAAGAGGCATAAACATCAGTCAGGGAAAGAAGATCTTAAATGGTAAATGAGAAATGGTTCACTGTGGCTGGCGAGCCAGCAGTGGTGACAGCGGCACGCAAGAAGATCCTCGGCGAGTTCGAGGACCTCGAGTTTTATCCTGAAGGGCATCGTTATGTTTTGCACGACAAGACCTTGCCTTCTGTGTCGAATGTTACCCATTGTTTCATCCGTGAGCCTTTCAATGAGCAGTTACAGGCAAAGCGTTATGCCGAGAAGCGTGGCCAGACTGCTGAGTATTGGATACAGCAATGGCGGCAGAACTCTTTTCGAGCCACAACGCTTGGCACTAAGACGCATGCTTATGGAGAGAGCCTTGGCTATCTCAGAGCAGGAATGCCAGAACGAATCTGCCCTTCCATGCAGAGGCAATACATGCCTCAGTACGGCTTCCTTGCTCCTATTCATCCGAAGGAAGAGGCTGTGCTCAAGTTCATGAACGAGATGCCGAGCAGTATGCATCTCGTCCTTAATGAGGCACAAGTGTATAGCGGCAAGAATCCTTCCAAGGAGCGAAACCTCAAGCAGCAGCTTGCTGGCACCTTCGATATGCTTTATTACAACGACGGAAGCGACGGCCAGCCAGCAGGCTTCATGGTGCTCGACTATAAGACCAACGCCAATCTTGCCAACGAATACAATCGCCGCTTTGGTCGAGTGCTCAGTTCTCCCTTTGCAGATATGACGGAGGAAGACCTCTCGCTCTACACCATACAACTCAGCCTCTATGCTCTCATGCTCGAGGATATTGGCATACCCATCATCTCTCGCCGCATCATCTGGCTTAAAGACGGAGAGTATGAAGCCATTCCTGTCCCCGACGTCTCCGAGAAACTAAGGCAGACCCTATGATAACTCTCAACTTTCAACTCTTAACTCTCAACTCTTAACTAATAAATGTCTTGCCTGCTTAACTTTCGACTCATCTTTGCCCTTATAGGTTGGCGAATGGGAGGAGGTCGTGGACTCATTCTCGGCTTCCTGCTGGGCTGGCTGCTCGATTCTATGTATCGGCGCCCCACCATTCACTTTACCTACCAGAAAGGCACGGACGACTTCTCCGGCTACCAGAAAGATGAGCACGAGTGGCAGCCATATGTCGATGTAACTTTGCAGGAAGCCTATCGAACCCTTGGCATACGCGAGACTGCCACAGACGACGAGGTGCGGCAAGCCTATCGTGAGTTGGCTCTTCGCTATCATCCCGATCGGGTCGAGGCACAAGGTGAAGCAGCCAAAGAAGAAGCAGAAAAGAAGTTTCGCGAGGTGACGGAGGCACGCGACATCATCTTCCGAGCACGAGGTATATAATATAATATATAAGGTATAGAGGGGAAAAGGTATCAAAAGACGCTAAAAGAAGGCCAAAGAATCCCTTTTTGCAGGTTTTTCTTCAATAAAGGCCAACTTTTTTCGAGAAAAGATGAAAAAAAAAGCGAAAAAGTTTTGGTGGTTATAAAAAAAGCACTAAATTTGCAGCAGAAAAGTATAAAACGAGTAAACATTATTTAATAACTAATAACAAAAAACTAAGTTCTATGAAAAAGAGAATTTTACTCTCCCTCATGTCATTCTTTGTTGTGACATCTATGTGGGCAACAATGGCATCTTACTATCAGATGAAAGTGACTGCAAGTGCAAATGGTAAGACCGGTGAAACAGCAACTTTGACTTTGAACCTTGAGAACAAGAATGCTGTTACAACATGGCAGTGTCTTGTAACTCTCCCCGAAGGCGTGACTTACAAGGAAGGCACATTTGCTATTGTTGATGGCCGCTATCCCGAAGGCTACAATGCAAATGTTGTTGCTACAGTAAATGGTGACGGTACTGTTACATTCTTCTGTGAAGGTAAAGGTGAAGAGGGTATCGCATTGACAGGTACAGCAGGTGCTGTTGCTACTTTCGATGTAGAGGTTGCATCTACAGTTGCACCTGATGACTACGCTGTTGTCGTAAACAACTCTGATGTTACAGAAGTAAATGGAACAACTTACCATTGGAAGACTGCCAATGAATACGTTTGGACCATCGAACAAGGTGCTACTGTAGTTAAGGGTGATGTCAATGATGACACTGAAGTTAACCTTGCTGACTACCAGACCGTTCTTGGCCTTATGGCAAGAGATGCTGATGTTTCTGAGAACCCATCTGCTGACGTCAATGGTGATGGCTTTATCAACCTCGCTGATGCTCAGACCATCTTGGGTCTTATGGCTGCACAGTAATTTCTAAGTAGAAAGTAATATACAATTATAAATTTTAAAAACTTAAAAACAATGAAAAAGTTTTACATGTTGATGGTTGCTATGCTGTGCGGTGCTGCAGCAGTAGCGCAGAACGAGCTCTATGTTCCTGAGATCACAGTTAAGCCCGGTACAACAGGTACTCTCCAGATTTGCATGAGGAATACCGAACCTATCGTAGGTATTGCATTTAAGGTGCAATCTGTTACCGGTATTAGAGTTGGTGGTGGTGTCCTGACAAAGGAAACTGATTTCTCTTATGTAGAAGATCGTATTGACCTTGACAGAGCAAAGGAAATTGCCAAACTGAGTGCTAAGAAGGAAGCTGCTGGTGATGAAGAAGTTTATGCAGCACTTTGCGAAGAGATTGATGAAAAAGGATTAAATGAACTCTATGAGCGTTCAAAGGCTGGCGTGTTTATTTTCCAGCCAGTTCAGGCTGCTCTTGTAGCTCAAGATGATGCAGGTAAACTGCAGTGGTGTGCATTCGCTGGTAACGACGGTGCTATCCTGGAAATTCCTGTAAAGGTTCTTGATACAGTTGAGGAGAAGACTTATGACCTTTCTCTCACTCAGGTTCAGGTTAACTCTCCTGATGCAAGTGACGTTGTACAGAATCTGTCAAAGGATGCTCCCACAGTTAACTTCACTTTGAAGGTTGGTGATCCCACTGGTATCAACAGCATCAATGCTGAGGATAGCAAGGCTCCCGTTTACAACCTCGCAGGTCAGCGCGTAAGCAAGGCTCAGCAGGGTGTATTCATCCAGAATGGTAAGAAGGTTGCTGTTAAGTAATCATTCTACAGCCTAAATACTTAAGTCTCCGATTCGTCGGAGACTTTTTTTTATCCTTACAGTTTGATATAATGAGTTTGATGATAATAAGATGGCACGGTAAGTTCTCAACTTAGCGTGCCATCATTGTGAATTCGGCGTGCCATCATTGTGAATTCGGCGTGCCATCATTGTGAATTCGACGTGTCATCATTGTGAATTCGACGTGCCATCTTTACAAACTTGGCACGCCATCTTTTCTAATGTGGCGTGCCGAGTTTTGGGGGACACCAATACCTCTTTTCTCAGGGTATTAATGTTCTTTACTTAAGGAATTAGTATTCTTTGCTTGAAGGGGCTGCCTTTATGCTTCGTCCCATTGCTTGCGGAGCAGCTCGACTGCTGCGGGCAGGACTGTCTTTGGGTCGCCTTCGCAGCCGCACTCGAAGCTGACGAAACCTTGATAGCCAAGTTCCTTGAGGGCACGGAAACCATCGCGATAGTTGTCCTTCTCACCGTCCTCTCCTGGCGTCTTGCGCCGTCCGCGGCTGGCAATGTGTACGTGCTGCAGGTATTCCGTGCCTGCAGCCATGAAGGCAGCATAGTCGGAGGTCTCTTCCTGCATGTGCCAGAAGTCGCCCATGCACTTCACGCCCTTGCTGTCGGCATCGCGAGCGATGGCAGCTGCATCGGCAACGAGTCGCATGTAGAAGCACTCGCCGCGGTTCAAGGGCTCCAGAATGACGGTTGTGCCGCATTGCAGGGCGAACTCTCCAAGCTCGTGAAGCTGCTCGCAGAGGTAGTTGCGGGTATCCATCGTGTGGGGACGACAAGGCTGCTGACCGTTGAAGGCGGGTACCATGATGACGCCACAAGAGTTAATCTTGCCTGCAGCCTCGATGATTTCGCGCATTGTACGGTCGAACTCGTCCTTCTGTCCGTCCTCTGCGAGGATGAATCCGTCGAAGCCTGCACAGATGGCAGCCATGCGGACATTGCGTCCCTTCAGTGCATTGTTTATCTCGTCCACACGACCGGCCAAGCCGCGTCCGCCCACCTCGAAACCTGTTACGCCCAGACTCTCGCAGTAGTCGAGCTTCTCCTGAAGCGTGTCGCCCAGGGCGATGCCTTCCTGGAAGCAGAGGTTGAGGGGTGTGTTTGCACCTTTCTTCTCGTCCTTCTTGGGGGCACAAGAAGCCAGCATCGTGCTGGGGGCCAGCGCAGCCGCAGCTGCACCGGCCATAGAGCTTATAAGGAAATTACGTCGTTGCATTTGTGATGAAATGGGGTTAATGGGTTTTTATGGGGTTAATGGGAATTATGGGATTTATGGGTTTTATGGGATTTATGGGTTTAATGGGCTTAGGTACCTATTAGCCCTATTAGCCCCATTAGCCCATTAAGCCCATTCTTTAGTTCCCAGGCACTGGCACAGTCATGGCTGCCAGGTCGAGGGGACCAAGCTCAAGCTTCTCGGGCAGGAAGTCCTGCGGCGATTGTGTCATCTCGTCCCATGTGACGGTCTGACCTGTGTAGGCAGCCTCGCGACCCATGATGCCTGCCATGCAAGAGATGGCATTGTCTGTTGCCTCCTCGTGGGCAGTGCCCTTGCGGATGTGGTTCACCCAATCGACATGCTCCAGTGTGTAGGGGTCGAACTGCTGGAACTCCTTACGGACAGCTTCCTCGTCGAACTTCCAGATGACGTTGCCATCGAGGTCCTTTATCTCGTTTGTCTCGCTGTCCCAGCTGCCCTTCGTGCCCTGGATGAACTCGCTCACCTTGCTGCTGCATCCGTCGATCTGGCGGCACATCGAGTGCATGTGGATGCCGTTCTCCATCGTGAAGTCGGTGCTGAAGAAGTCATACTGGTCGCCCGTTACGCGGCGCTGGCGTGAGCCGAATGCCGTTGCGCTGACGGGCTTCAAGCCGCTCATCCAGAGGAAGACGTCGATGTTGTGGACGTGCTGCTCGATGATGTGGTCGCCCGAGAGCCACTTCCAGTTCACCCAGTCGCGGATGTTCCATTCCATGTCTGTCCAGCCGGCCTCGCGCTGACGATACCACAGCATGCCCTGGTTCCAGTAAACATTGCCGCCGGTAATCTCACCGATGAGTCCTGCCTGTATCTGCTTGTTGGCCTCCACGTAGCGACGTTCGTGGTGACGCTGCGTGCCGACTACGACGCTCAAGCCCTTAGCCTGCGCCTGCTTAGCCGTTGCCATAACGGAACGATAGCCTTTGGCATCAACGCAGATGGGTTTCTCGAGGAAAGAGTGCACTCCCTTCTCTGTGGCGTACTTGAACATCTCGGGGCGGAAGACGGGAGGCGTGGTGAGGATAACCATATCGACGCCAGCGTCAATGACCTGCTTGTAGGCGTCGAAGCCGATGAAGCAGTTCTCCTGAGGAACCTCCTGCCCGCGCTCGTTGATGAGACGGTTGCGAACATCGTTCAAGCGATCTTCGAAGACATCGCCCAAAGCCACGACCTTGATGTTGTCGGCAGCATCGAGCAGGTTGATGATGGCACCGCTTCCGCGGCCGCCACAACCGATGAGGCCGACCTTCAACTCTGGTCCGTCGATGGCTTTGTCGGGCAGTTCGGGCACATAGTATTCGCCTTCCTTCTTGAGAGGCGTGAGTTTATCTTTGCCAGAGCAACTGGCAAGGATTGCGGGAGCAGCCACAGCAGCGGCTCCGACAGCAGCAGCACCAGTCAGAAAGCGGCGTCTGCTCATTCCTTCTTCTTTCATATCTTTATGGGTTTTATGGGGTTAATAAGTTTAATAGGCTTTATGGGTTAATTGTTGCGTCGCAGACGACACGGAAGCCGATGCCCTTCATGTCGCTGAGCCACCAGATGCTCTTCGGGTTCTGCGGGTCTGTCTTGAGCCAAGCCTCGTAGTCGCTATGGCGTCGGGCTGCACAACGCAGCTCGCTGGCATCGTCGTGATAGCAGCCGCCGCGCACCACATAGTCCGTGCCCGTGACAGGTCCCTTCGGGTCGATGGCATTCGCTCCGGCCTTCTCGTAGGCATCCTCGGCATACCAGTCCTGACAGTACTCCATCACGTTGCCCAGCATGTTGCGCAGTCCGAATGGATTGGCAGCCACACGCGACGGTTCCTGCGTGCGGTTCTTGCTGTTGAGGGCGTATATGGCGTAGCGATTGATGGTCGTCGTGTCGGTGCCGAAGATGCTGTTCCAAAGGCCTTCGCTCGAGTAGGAAGAGGGCTTGCCTTCGAAGAAGTAAGGCGTGTCCGTGCCGCCACGAGCTGCGTACTCCCATTCGGCTTCCGTTGGCAAACGATAGTGCCGGCCGGTCTTCAGGCTGAGCCATTGGCAGAAAGTCTCAGCCGCATAGTGCGTCATCGTGATGGCCGGACGGTTTCCCATGCCCCAGCCCTGGTCGGGCATGCCGAATGGCGGGGTAGGGCCAGACACCGCATCCACATCAGGACGGCTGTTGTTGGCATAGATGACCTCAGGCTTCGTGCGTCCCTCCGACATCGTCTCGACGTAGAAAGCCCAGTATTGATTCCACGTCACCTCGACCTCAGCCATAAAGAACGGCGAGACGGTGACCTCGTGAGCCGGGTATTCATCGGGACGGCTGAACTTGTCGCCCTTCTTGCTACCCATCGTGAACTTGCCGCCTGGCACAGCTATCATGTTGATCGAGGCGCGAGTGCC
>ONSR01000018.1 GCA_900320565.1 uncultured Prevotellaceae bacterium | reverse complement strand
GCCTTTGTCTCTTCGGTCTTGGGAGCGTCATTGTTGATGGTAGCCGTTTCCTTGCCGAGGTAGAAGATGCCGGAGTTGCCGCCTTCGCTGATTTTCCATTCAATCTCGAACTCGAAGTTCTTGAACTTGTGAGCGAAGATGATGTCGCCACCTTCGCCATGAGAAGTGCGGCCGTCGAAGTGCAGAGCACCGTCCTTGATGTTCCACTTGCTGGGGATATGGTCCTTGCAGTAGCCACGCCAGCCGTCGAGGCTTGTGCCATCGAAGAGGACATAGTAGCCGTCCTTGTCAACCTTCAACGTGCTGAGGTCAACCTGAGGGTTCTCTATAACGACGTACTGAGGCTGAGCCTGTACGCCAGCCGCAGCAGTCAGAACTGCTGCGGCCAGGATGTTCCTAAGTTTCATTTCTGTTGAACTGTTAGTCGTTTATGCGGGCATGTCGGGCAGAACGTAGCCATTCTGGTACTTCGGCTTGATGAGTTCTGCTGCAAACTCGCGAGCATTGACGGGTTCTGTGTAGGTCTTGTTGAATGTGGGGTGTCCATCGTGGATGGAGAAGCCGTCCTTCAACATAGCGCGAACTGTTGCTTTCTCGGGAATGTTGGTGAAGCGCATGTTCTCGCCGTCCCATTCGAGGGTCTGGTTCAGGCCTTGCAGACGTGTAGCCACAACGCCCATTGCTACCATTTCGTTGAAAGGACCTGCCTCGCTGAAGTCGGAAGCTGTACGTGTCCAGTCCTTCTTGCCTGCACGGATTTCCTTGATGGCACGAATCCAGTCGCGCTGGTGGCTCTCTGTGACACGACGGCAAACCTTTGGTGCATCGGGCACACGACCACTTACGAGGTAAGGCTTCTCGCCGTAGCAACCTACTACGAGGATGTCCTTGGTACCATAGAAGATAGCGCCACCACCGCTTACGTTGAGGTTCTTGCCAATTGCGAGACCTTCAGGACGGAAGGGGATGATACCACCGTCGCTCCAAGTTACCACAACCTCGGGCATTGCAACCTTCGGACGGTTTGGACGAGCGGGATAAGTCAGCTTGACAACCTGAGCGCTTGGGCAGCAGTCGGACATGAGAGGAGTAGAACTGCCTTCAGCCTTGATGGGATAACCGAGGTCGAGAGCCTTGAAGACGGGATGCAGGATGTGGCAAGCCATGTCGCCCAGAGCACCTGTACCGAAGTCCCACCATCCGCGGAAGTTCCAGGGGTGATAGATGGAGTTGTAAGGACGCTTTGGAGCCGGGCCGATGAAGGCATCCCAGTTCAGTGTGCTGGGGATTTCGTGTACCTCTTCAGGACGCTCCAAGCCTTGTGGCCAGATAGGACGGTCTGTGAAGGCATCCACGCGAGTTACCTCACCGATTTCGCCGTTCCAGATCCATTCGCAAACGAGGTTCACACCTTCGCCGCTTGAACCTTGGTTGCCCATCTGTGTGGCAACGCCAGCCTTTGCAGCGAGTTTGGTGAGCAGACGAGATTCGTAAACGGTACGTGTCAGAGGCTTCTCGCAGTAAACATGCTTGCCTGCAGCGAGAGCTTCTGCGCAGATGATAGCGTGTGTGTGGTCGGCAGTACCGCAGATAACGGCATCAGCCTGATCCAGCAGTTCGGCATACATTTTTTTGTAGTCGTTGTAGATCTTCATGTTGGGGAAGAGCTTCTGATACTCTTCGAGGACGCCCTTTGCATACTTGAAGTCCACGTCGCACATGCCGATGAACTCGATGTCGTCATAGACTTCGCCCTTGCCTTTGTAGGTGACGCCGTTGATGTCAGCATGACCACGTCCGCCAACGCCGACGGCGAGGAGCTTAATCTTGCCAGTTGGTACATTCTTCTTTGCCTTAGCTTTGCCGAGTACATCGACGGGAGCCATTGCGAGAGCAGCAGTTGCTGCAGTTCCTGCCTTGAGGAACGATCTTCTTGACATGTCTTTCATAAGAGAGAGGTTTGTTTTTGAATGGTTAAACTTATGTTATTTGTTTTGAATTTCTTTGATGCTTTAGCACCTCCGCCTGCGCCTGAGCACCTACTGGAGCGCAAGAAAGGCGCGCTGTTAAGGGCGCGGAACGTCTTTCTTTTCTGGCTCGGCATTGATTTCTTCCTCAATGTCTTTCATGCCTTTCTTGAACTGTGATACGCCTTTGCCGAGGCCACGCATGAGTTCGGGAATCTTCTTGCCACCAAAGAGGAGCAGGATTACGAGGGCGATAATGATGATTTCAGTGCTGCCCAGGTTCTGGATGAATAAGAGTTGATGTGTCATAATATAAATAATGTAAGAGTTTGTTTAGTGACAGTATTCTTCTGAGTAGTGCGGATGGTCGATGAGCCCATAGCCGTCGGACGCGTGTGCACGGCGGTAGTGGATTTGTTCCAGTTCCTGGGGTGTGCCTTTTGAGGGGAGGTCGTTGTGCCTGGCATCGTCGAGCATCTTCCATGCGTACTCGCTGGCGATGGCTGCGTCGCGGAAGCGGGGTAGGGACTCGGGCCGAATGCCGGTGATGATGGCTTGGCCCATGAGCTGGCAGAGGCGGTCGATGTTCTTGTCGCCGTAGGGTTTCTCGATGCGCTGGGTGATGTGTTCGCCATGCATCTCTACGACGGCTGTCTTGAAGTCGTGCGTCATGCGGACGAATCCCTTGCTGCCAATGAGTTCCGTGTAGGAGTTGTGTGTCTGGTCGAGAGCCAACTGGCCATAGACGAAGCCTTGGGTGATGTCATAGACGATGCCGTTCTCGAATGTTCCGTGACACTGCAGCCACCACGGGTCTTTATAGTCCCACATGCGGATGGCCTGAGCGTGTCCTGTCTTGTATTCCGAGTCGGCATACCAGCGTGCAATATCGACGTAGTGCATGCCGCAGTCATGGAACGAGGGCCCTTCATATTCGTGTCCTTCGCCTGGAGAGAGTCCTGGCGTCATGTGGCAGATGCGAATGATGGCGAGTTCTCCAATCTCTCCGCTGCGGACGAAGTCCTTCATGGCTTGTGTGTACCAGGCGTTACGCAGGTAGAGGTTGACGGTACAGAACTTGTCTGTCGATTCTTCAAGCCGTACGACATCCCATTCTTCGCTGAGTTTGTAGGCGAGCGGTTTCTCGCAGATGACGTGTTTGCCAGCTTTGACAGCTTTCTCGATGCGGCTAGCACGGGTGTCGGCCAATGCAAAAAGACCGACGCACTCTACTTCTGGGTCGTTCCAGATGTCGTGTTCGTCGGTAGTGAAGATGGCATTGGGAGCTATCTCGTGTGAGTGCTTTGCCTTTTCGGGGTTGATGTCGCAGGTATATTTCACGTCCCAGTAGTCACAGGCCACAAGTTCCGTGAGGTGCTTGCGTCCCATTCTACCGAGTCCTATGATTCCGATTTTTATTCTATTCATTGTTGATTTGTGCCTGTTTTGCCCTGTTTTTGTGGTAAAAACGCACTTTCAGTGTGTAAAGTTAGTAAATTTTCTTTAGTGTGGCAAAGGTTTGGACTATTTTTTAACCTTTTTTACAAAGAAAAGCACAATATAAAAATGAAAAAATGTAGAAATGAAAGAATGAAGGGGAGAGAAGCGATACGAAAAGACCCGCCATGCAATTCGCACAGCGGGCCTGATTGGGTTTGTTGTCAACTCAAGAAACTACTTCTTTCCTCCACCGCTCCAGAAGTCTTCCTCAGCCTTCTGGCGAGCCTTGAAGTCGTTGTAAGCCTTCATGGCAGCAGCGTTGGCAGCCTGGTTAGCCTGAGCCTTCTGGATGTTAGCCTTCAGGCGGTCTGCAGAACCGCTGACAGTGATGTCGGCTGCGCTGGCCTTGCTGCAGTAGGCGATGGCTTCGTTGTACTGACCGAGCAGGGTGTTGATGTTGGCCATCTTGAGGTAAGCCTTACCAGTCAGGTCGGGACTGTATGCGATAGCCTTCTCTGCGTAGGTCATGGCGCCCGTGTACTGCTTGCTCTTGGTGAGGCCGTTGCAGATGTTCAGGCAGATGATGCCACGCCTTGCGTCACTGGTAGCGAGTTCGAGCGCCTTGTTGTAGTACTCGAGCATCTTGGCCGACTCACCATCCTTCTGAGCCTTCTGAGCCAGACCGATGGCGCTGGTGTAGGAGGGCTGCAGGGCGTAAGCGGCTTCTGCGTACTGATAGTAGATGTCGCTCTCGTCGCAGTCGTTCTGTTGCATCAGGACAAGGCTCGAGTTCAGTTTGTTGATGTCGTTCTTATATCCATCGAACTTCTTCGTGTAGATGGCGATAAGCTGAGCGCTGTCGGCAGCTCCGCTTGCAGCAAAGAGTTGCTCGATGGCTGCAAGAGGTGCGTCGTAGGTGGCCACGAGTTTCTGAGCCCTTGCGGTGTCGCCCTCAGCCTGAGCCTCCTTAGCCAGCTGGAGCATCTTCTCGCAAGCGTCCTTGCTGTCCAGGTAGTCCTGCAGATACTGCTCGCGAGTGCCACCCTTAGTTGCCTTGTAGATGGCGTCGCTCACCAGGAAGAAGGTCTGGAGGAAGGAGCCCGTGATTTCACGTCCGCCCTGCTCGTTCACCATATCGATGGCCTCTTTGAAGTTCTTGTACGAACCACGAAGGTCGAAGTTCTGTCCGAGCACAACAGGAGCCGTCCAGTTGTAGTACTCAGCCTTCACGCTCAGCACATCGCCCAGCGTGCTCTTCGTCTTGGCGAAAGAGTTCAGGGCGTCGAGGTTCTTCTGGCGAAGCTCGAAGAGCTCCATCATCTCGTCGAAGTACCTGCGCCTCTTGACGGGGTCTTGTTCTGCATTAATAAGGTTGTAGAACATGAACGGGCCCTGCGTGTAGATACCGTTCTGTGCGAAGGGCGCATACGTCTTTATCCACTTGTAGTTTTCGTACATGTCCTGATAGTCCTTGTTCGCATTCGTCTGCTGGAACATGGTGATGTAGCCCTTGGCGGTCTTGATGGAATCCTCATTGTCGCCAGTAGAGAACGCGATGCGCTCTTCAATGGTGCTACCTTCGAAATTCTGTGCCATAGCAGTTGCTCCGATGAGCGCGAGCAACATGGCGAGAGTCAGCTTCTTCATTTTTCTACTTATTATAATATAGTTCAACTTCATGTTAACTTTCCGAACAAATTGTAAGCGATTCATTCGTTTCTGAGTGCAAAGGTACACATAAAACTACATTCAGCCAACATTCCGTATCTTAACGAAACTTAAAAAGCGAGAAATAGAACAATTTAGACCCTAAATCGGCACAAAAAGCATCATTTCGAGTGGAGAAAATGGGCGAAGAGAAGGGGATTGAAAATTGAAGATTGAAAATTGAAGATTGAAGATTGAAAATGAAAAGTGAGGCGACACCAAAACCGAAAAAACCTTTTTGAACCTTTGGCACTTCGTGCTTGTCCAACCCTTCAGGGCTTCTCCGCCAATTGCAAACATCCCAGGGCGTTCTTGCGCTCTGTAGGAATAGGCTGAAGGCCTTTATCGCCATCAGCCCAAGGCACCGCCTTGGGTTTTATGTGCCACGACATATGTCGCTCAGTAAGAGCAAAAGCTCTATAGTATAACGCTTTTGGCCCTGCAGGCCGCATCTCGCCGCCAAACGCAAACAGCCCAGGGCGTGTACCCTGGGCTGACTGCTTTCTGCCCCTTCGGGGCGTAGTTTCATCATTTTGTTAAGTATCGTTTTTTCTGTTTTCTCGGCTGTCCCTCCCCTAAGAGGGACGCGTCCCTATCGCCGACGGGACGTGTCCCTATCGCCAACGCGACGCGTCCCTATCGCCAACGGGACACGTCCCTTTTTTTACTCGACACGTCGATGTCGTAAAATCCTCACGTGGATTTCCCCAAATCCTCCTGTGGATTTCATCAAATCCTCCTGTGGATTTTTCCAAATCCTCCAGTCAAGTTCCCAAACTTCTCTGCAGAAGTTCCCAAACTTGACTGCAGAAGTTCCCAAACTTCTCTGCAGAAGTTTCCAAACTTGACTTGCGTCGAGCTAAAGCTTCTCTGCAGAAGTTGGCTGTCCTTAAAGTCGCTTGTAAGCTCTTTTATTCTATTGGAAGGAAAATAATCATCCCAAAGCGAATGTTCCTTGCAGAAACGATGCAGACGGTCGAAACGCTCATTCTTCCCAAACCATTCCGACGGGCTCATTGGTAATCTTTACTTTGTTCATAGTACTACAATTCTTTGCATTCAACAACTTTCTGCGAGCAAAGTTGGCAAATTTCCTCGAACCCACCAAGAGCATGGCGCAAAAAGTTATATTGCAATATCTCTCCAACAAACCAAATCCCTGCTGCGGCACTCTCCGTGGCGGGGATTGTTGTATTTTATTATATTTTGTGATTCATTTTGAATTTTAAAATTTTGTATTTTGAATTAAATGTCGTACCTTTGCAGGCGATATGGGAGGTATGTGGCTTGAGATAGTACTTATCGTTGTTTGCTTCGCAGTTGTTCTGTGGGGCGCAGACCGCTTTACTGATGGGGCTTGCGGGCTGGCGAGGCGGCTCAATGTGAGCGAGCTTGTCATCGGTTTGACTGTCGTGTCGCTTGGTACGAGTCTGCCTGAGTTCATCGTGAGCTTCATGAGCATTCTGCGCGGCAGCGGTGACATGAGCGTGGGCAACGTGATGGGCAGCAATATCTTCAATATCCTCGTCATAACGGGTGCTTCTGCCCTGATGAGGAACATCAAGGTGGAGGGCTCGCTCTTGCATCGCCATTTCCCCATCTGCTTCCTGGCTTCGTTCCTGCTCTTCAATTTCGCTTACAGCGAGGGGGAAATAACACGCTGGGAGGGCTTCTTGCTCGCTGCGTTCTTCTGTGTCTATATCTACTACAACTATCATGTGGCCATGAAGGCGAAGAAGAATGCACAGGCCACTCAGCCCCCTTCAGATGGAGAAACAGCGAGCAAGGATATGTCACTGCTTAAGTCGCTTGGGCTCATCGTGGTGGGTATGGCGGCTCTTGTCATTGGCGGACGTGTCCTGGTGGACAATGCGGCTTCTCTGGCTCGCGAGATTGGCATTAGCGAGAGTGTGATAGGTATGACTATTCTGGCTGGCGGAACGAGTCTGCCGGAGCTGGCCACCAGTGTGATTGCGGCTCGCAAGGGCAGCTTCGGTCTGGCGCTTGGCAATGTGGTGGGCAGCAATATCTTCAACATTGCTTTTGTGGTAGGCTTCTGCAGCAGTTTTGTTCCTATGGCTGTCACGCAAATTACGCTCGTTGACTGGGCTGTGTTTGTGGGCAGCGTGGTGCTTGTGTGGGTCTTGGCAAAGACGGGGCGCAAGCTCGACAAGCGGGAAGGCATCGTGCTTGTCAGCTGTTACCTGGCTTATCTCATATCGCTTATTATGGGTTAGCAGCCTGTCCGATTTGTCGTGCAGGAGCGTGAATTGTACCCTTTTGTGGCACGAAATGCAAAAAAAAGTCGCTTTTCCTCGCGTGCGTGAACATTTTTTATTATCTTTGTACCCAAATATGTTCGCACAAAACTAAATCTAATAAATTATGAAGAACTCTATCAAACTTGTTTTAGCATCACTTCTCGCTGTGTTTGGCGCCGTTTCCGGTTGGGCACAGACGAGCGAATTTGCAGGTAAAATCATCAATGTGGGCGGCAATGCCACGACGCTCGAAGCGGGGCAGTGGTATGTCCTCTACAATCCTTATTCCTCTTCTTTTACGCTGGAGGGGGCCAGCAACACGCTGGGTGTCTCGACTACCTCGCCCAACAATGGCGACGCGCTGTCGAATGCGGGCTATCTGGTGCAGCTCGAGGAGACAGGTACGACGGGGAAGTACTATCTGAAGTCTGGCTTGGGCAACTACTATTGCAACGTGACGACGTCGAAGAACAACGGCACAGACCCCACTGCTCTGGGTAAGTATATTTATACCATCGCCCAGTTCTCTACAGCCGGGCACTGGTCTCTGCGCAGCAACAACCTCTATTATCTGCAAAACAATGGTGGCACCCTCATGGGAGCGTCGTCGAAAGGCAATTCAGGCGGCGACCGCGACTGGGTGTTCCGCACGGTAACGTTCAGCGATCTGAGCAATCTCACCGGCAAGGCTTACGTCAACTACGTGCTGAGCAGTAAGAACATCGTGCGTATCACCAGCCGTCGCAATCAGAACATCCGCCTCTCGGACAACGGAACAAATACTGAGGGCGCTGGCAAGAACGACAACACCTTTGCTCAGGTCTGGCTCCTCAATAAAGCAGGCAGCGGCTATACCCTTCGCAATGCTGCAACAGGTCGCTTCCTGAACGACGACGACAACTTCCGTACGCCTTCTACTGCGTCGAATACCATCTACGTCCAGTTCAGTCCAAATAATGGCACGGACGACGCCTACATCAATCTCTCCGAGAAGGAAGACTTCTCTGGCAATGTCAGTCTGAACCTGGGCAACAATGGCACCACGCTCTTCAAATGGAACTGCCAGGGCGACCAAGGCTGCGACTGGAGTATCGCCCTCGTGGAGAACTACACCATGCAGGAGGTGGAGGACAACCTGCTCGCCCAGAGCGGTCTCTTCGAGCCTCAAGCTGGGAAGTACTATCGCATCAAGAACACCAACGCCTCCAACTACATCAACGAGAACATTTCGGCCAATGTCCTCAACTGTGAGGCCAAGGACGCCGACAAGCTTTCGCAATACTGGACGCTCGTGCCGGCATCAGGCGGCAGGTGGAACCTCCAGAACCTCTGCACTCAACGCTACATCGCCCAGCAAAACGGCACACTCAGCACACAGTATCGCACCACAACCTCCAAGAATGCAACCTTCGCCATACAGAGAACTGGCGATGCCACAATGCTCACATACTATATCGTCGACAGCGGTAGCGTCGGACTCCACCGCAGCAGCAACAACAACGTCGTGGGATGGAACACCAACGCCGATGCAAGTGTGTGGGGATTCGAGGAAGTGGAACTGACCGACGAGTTCATCGAGAACGGACGCTCACAGCTCACTGCCTACACAGACCTCATGGCGCGTCTCAACACCTACAAGACTGCGCTCGGAAACCTCTTCCAGGACAACGCCTGCACCATTCTCAAAGACGAGATTCAAGCGCTGACGGACGAAGAACTCGCCGCCAATGAAGACTTCGCCACCCTCAACGACGACATGAAGCAGATGGTGCTCAAGGTGAAGAACAACACCTGGCAGAGCTATACAAGCTCCACAGGCTACACTCGCGAAGGCTTCGAGAAGTTCTTCCGCGTTCGCGACGACTTCAACGTCTATAGCCACTATCAGAAGATGTCGTGGAATGAATACACAGGCATGAGCTACAGCTACGGCAAACTCTCCGGCCCGACAGGTATCGTAGGCAAGGCTGGAGACATTATCTATATATATGTAGATGAAGATCCCAGTCCCGACTGTCTGCTGCAGGCCGAGGTTGTGGTGGACAGCAACAGCCCCGGCGACCATCAGACCGGCACCGTCACAAGCCTGCACCGCGGCCTCAACGTCGTACTCATGAGCGCTGCAAGCACACTCTACATTTTCTATCAACTGGGAGACCCCGAGAAGTATCTTGCCGACTACCCCGCTGCAAAGATTCACATCGAAGGCGGACAGCTGCAAGGCTACTTCGACTACACCCGAGGCATGACGAACGACGACTGGACACTCCTTTGCGAGAAGCTGCTCGACAAGAGCGATATCCTCAATCTCAAGTGCGACCGCATCGTCTTTGCCATGCTCAAGAACCTGGTGGTGAACGCTACGGGAAAGAAAGGAGAGATGGAAGGACTGATGCGAATATGGAACAATTTCGTGGAATGCGAGGAGGATCTGATGGGCTTCAAGGAGGATTTGAAGGGTCGCTTCCGCAATGTATGGAATGCATTCTCCGTCAATCACGGCTATATGTATGCCTCGACATACGGTACTTACTATAGCGACGGCACTATTTCCACGGTGATGAACTACAACACGTTGACGTCGAGCGGAGGCGCCATCTGGGGGCCGTCGCATGAGATAGGGCACAATCACCAGGCTTGCTTCAACATTGTGGGAGCCACGGAGGTGAGCAACAACCTATTCTCCAACGTCAATGTCTTCCTCCACGGCGTTTCCACCACACGAGGCACGACTGTGACAAAGACTCTTGAAGACTTCGCCCGTGGCACTGGGTGGTTCGGCATGACCATCTGGGAGCAGACGCGCTTCTACTACCAGCTCTATCTCTACTTCCATGCGCAGGGACATAAGCCGGACTTCTATCCGACGCTCTTCAAGCTCTTGCGACAGGATCCCATCCGCAAGCGCTCGAGCACCTACGACGCTTCGCTTGTCAACGGCGACGGCGAGACCGTGGGCGGATACATCAGTTATGGCAAACAGGACTACCTGCACATGGCCAAGAAGATGTGCGACGCTGCACAGCTCGACCTCAGCGAGTTCTTCGAAGTGAACGGCATGTTCGTGCCCTACAATAAGTTCTATGTGGGCGACTATGCCGACTACTGGGTGACGACCACCGAGCAGGACATCGAGGAGGCAAAGGCCTATATGCGCCGCTATCCGAAGGCTCCGAGCATCTGCTTCATCGACGACCGCATCAAACCCTCGGCTTCCATTGCCAACGGTCCCTTCGAAGGAAAGCCTCGCGGCGAGTACAGGGTGGACTACGACAACGAGGTGTCCATCGGCTATGCCGACGTTGGCCAGTGGAGTGACTTCGTTGATGAGTATCAGACGAATGGATACTACTACGGCACAACCACCAGCAGCGGTGCAACAACCTATACCATCTATGGTTCTGGCGCCATTGGCTTCAAGATTTATGACAGCGAGGGCAACCTCGTTTACCTCTCGAACAAGAAGAAGTTCACCATTCCATCTTACGTTCAACCGAAGTTGCAAGGTGGCTTCAAGATTGTGGCTTGCGAAGCCAACGGCTACGAAGTGCTCGTTCCCTACGGCCCATCTCTCTATCGCGGAGAAATGACGGCTTACTACGAAGGCGACTCGATTCCTCACACGCTCTACTATTATGGTACGGGCAAGGACGGCAAGAGCCTCATCAATCCGTTGCCTGCCAACTCCATCGCCTACGTTAAGCCAGGCCAGACGGCAAAGCGACAACCCACAGAAGAACTTCTGGCAAACGTCAATGTGGTCGGTCCGGATAGTGTTGCCCAGTCTCTCATCATCGATGGCGACAAGCCGTTCTACATCCCGACAGAGTTCAAGGCCCAGAGCCTCTCCTTCACCAAGAGCGGCGAAGGCTCGCAGGCTCTTCTGTTGCCCTTCGACACGTGGGCAGGACTTGGTGTCGTCAATGCAGATGGCACCGTAGATGATACTCCTGAAACCTATGCTGCAGGCCAGCCCGTCCTCTTCCAAGGCAATGTCAGCATCACGGAGAATGACAGAACCATCCACGCTGGCACCTTCGCCGAGGCGGAGAACGGTTATGTCTTCGACGGAAACAACTTCGTCTTTGCTGAAGGCATATCGCCCTTCACCTATGTTTGGGACGAAGCAGATGGCATAAAGGAAATAGACAACAGACAACGGACAAGCTTTAGCTCGACGAAGTCAACGGATAACGGACTGCCCGTTTACAATATCGCAGGCCAGCGTGTAAGCAAACCCGCAAAGGGCCTTTACATCGTTGGTGGCAGGAAAGTAATAGTGAAGTAAAGATAAGTTACAAAACTCGGCACGTCTAATTTGCAATCACGGCACGTCTAATTTGCAATCACGGCACGTCTAATTTGCAATCACGGCACGTCGGAATTATCAACTAGGCACGTTAAGATCGCCAACGAACCTAAGGTTATTTAGAAAACATGAGCAAGAAATCATCTCAGCCGTCACGAAAGGCCGCACCACAGACGCAAGCAGCCGCACCCTCTAAACAGAGGAAGAGTTTGCTGCCCGTGTTGCCCATCTTCTTTGTTCTCACTTGGATTTGGGCAGCGTGGTATTATGGTAGCGTCTTCTACATCAGTCGCGAATATAGTTTCTGGGTAGCAGACCTTCGCATGATGGACTTCGTCCTGTCATGTCCCTATGGTGGAGTCCGCTATCTTGGCAGAGCGATGTTGCAGCTCTACAAATATCCTTGGCTCGGCGGACTGCTTCTGGCCATGATGCTTACCGTAGGCAGTTGGCTGACGGGTTATTGCATGAGGCTCAAGGCATCGTGGCGAGCCGTCCAGTATGTGCCGGCATTGCTCTATATGGCCATCGTGACTTGGCATGGATTAGACATCTTCTTCGAGGCTCGTACGGGTCTCATCTTCGGCATTCCCTTCGTCGCGTTGGATGTCCTTTGCCTCTGGGCTCTCATCATCCGCAGCTTCAGTCGCAAACCTGCCCCTGCTTTCATAGGCATTCCGAAGGATGAAACGCCTCGACAGAACGGCTTGCAACTGGTCGTCATTGTTGTGGCGACGGCTGCCATCATTGGCTTCGACATGCTGCAGCGTCCTTATGTTCGCGTCATCTGCCGCTTGCTCGACATGGAGTACAGGCAGGACTGGGCAGGCATACAGAAGCTTGCGCGTGCCAATGCCATGATGAGCAATCGTCCGATGGCTTGCTCCTATGCTATTGCCCTCGTGCAGACGGGTCAGATAGGCGAGCGTCTCTATGACATTCGCTTGGACTATGACTCGCTCCACCTTCATGGAATGGATTGGCAGCATAACAATGCGAGCAGCCTTTATGTGCCTGAAGGCAACTATTATGGCGGCTTCATCGAGCCGTCGCAGCATGCTTGCATGGAGCAGATGGTCATGACGGGGCCCACCATTCGCCTGTTGAAACTCTCAATCAAGTGTGCCTTGATGCGCGAGGAGTGGGAGTTGGCCGAGAAATACCTGACGGTGTTGCGTCGTGTTCCCTTCGAGGGAGCATTCTGCAAGAAGTATGGAGCGATGGTTCGTCACATAGACTTGGTCAACTCAGACAAGGAGATGGCGTTAATCAGGCTGACGGAACCCATTCACGATTGCTTCGAGAGTCAGTTCCAGCAGCCGCTCTTCATGGGCTACAACCTGGTGCTCGTAGAGGGACGAAGCCAGCAGGCACTCATCAATAGCCTGAGCGTTTGTCTTTATACGAAGTTGATGCCGCAGTTTGTCGAGCGCCTTGAACCGCTCGCAGGCTCAACTCCGCCAAGCATCATCATGGACGGCATCATGTTGGCCGAGAACAAGAACCCTGGCATATCCCAGCATTTCTCAGGTCTCAACTTCCGCCAGCCGCAACTGCAATCCTTCCTGCATGCCACACAACCCTACATGAAGGACCGCCCAGGGCATGCCTACGAACTCTTCCCCAAGTACAAGGGATACTATCCTTATTACTATTTCTTCGGCAACCTCAAGGCAACAAAGAAAGGATATACCAGTCTTTCATCAAGCAATTCAGGAGTCAACTAAGTTCAAATTACAGTTATGAGACGCCACATATTATATATTGTATATTGTATATTGTTCATTACTATCGTTGGTTGCCAGCCAAAGGCTGAATTGCCAAGCCAGTTCGCGGAGAGCAACACAGAGGCAGAAATCTATCCTGACTATAAGGATGTAGTGGTGCCGCCCAACATCGCGCCGCTCAACTTCATCTGTCGCGATTCCGTCGCCACAGCTTATGTTGCCCAACTTAAAGGCAAGAGCCAGCAACTCCTCGCAGCAGCCGCGGAAGACGGCGTCATTAGGATGGATTCAACCGAATGGAGGAACTTGCTGACAACCAGCAAAGGTGGCGAAATCTCTGTTGACATCTATGGCAAGCGACCTGATGGCTGGGTGCACTTCAAACCTTACAAGTTCAGTGTGGCCGAAGAACCCATTGATGCTTTCATCAGTTATCGACTCATCGAGCCTGGCTATGAGCTTTACCGTCAACTTGGCATCTACCAGCGTAACCTCACCACATTCGACGAGAAGCCCATCTATGAGAATAACCGCGAGTATAATGATGGAGAGAATCACTGCATCAACTGCCACAACTATCGTATGGGCAGCACAGAGAGTATGCTCTTCCATGTCCGTGCCAATCATGGCGGAACCATCATCGTGCAAGACGGCAAGGCTCACAAGGTACAGCTCAAGGACAGCACCATCATTACGAGTGGCGTCTATCCCTCTTGGCATCCGACCGAGAACCTTGTGGCTTTCTCTACGAACAAGACAGGCCAGGCTTTCCATGTCTATTATCCTGAGAAGCTTGAAGTGATGGACGAGAAAAGCGACTTGCTGCTTTATGACGTCACGAAGAACGAGGTGAGCCACATCTTCCGTACTGCCGACGATATGGAGACCTTTCCCTGTTGGTCTCCCGACGGACGTACCTTGTACTATTGTACTGCCAAACGCAACTATCTGCTCGACATGTCGCTGCCCGACAGCCTTGTCACCCAGCAACTTCTCATGAAGTTCGACAGTGTTCGTTACAACCTGATGTCTATTCCATTCGATCCCAAGACACGCAGCTTCGGACAGCCGCAGATGGAGGTCGATGCTGTGTCCGAGGGCCAGAGCATCTCTGTGCCACGTGTCTCACCTGACGGGCGTTACATTCTCTACACGTTGGGCGACTACGGACAGTTCCACATCTGGCACAAGTCGAGCGACCTTTGGGTAAAGGACTTGCAGACAGGCGAATGCTATCCCTTGACCGAAGCGAACTCACCCGACGTCGATAGTTTCCATTCCTGGAGCAGCAACAGCCGTTGGTTTGCCTTTAGTAGCCGTAGGATGGACGAGAACTACACACGCCTCTTCATTGCTTATTTCGACAAGGACGGCAAGGCGCATAAGCCTTTTGTTATTCCGCAGGAAGATCCCGAATGGAACATCTTGCTCCTAAAGAGTTACAATGTGCCTGAGTTAAGTCGTGACGCTGTCTCCATCTCCATGCAAGATTTGCATCATTGCATCTATGAGACGGAAGGCGAGAATGCCGTGTATAAGCCCAACCCAACGGCAATTGTGAACCTCGACGGCACTACAGGCGCATCACCAAAGAAGCCTGTTGACGGCACATCAGGCGCAAGTCCTAAGAAGCCATAAGGAAACCTATTTTGCTCCTATAGGGCGTTAGACGCAGCAGTTGTGCTGCTTTTCCCAGCCGATTGTGGAAGTCGGTCCGTGTCCTGAAAGGATGTCGGTTTCGTCGGGCAAAGTGAAGAGTTTGTTCTTAATGCTGTCCAACTCTGCCTCGAAGCTTCCGCCAGGAAGGTCGGTGCGCCCAATGCTCCCTTGGAACAGGGTGTCGCCACAAAGCAGGAGTCCTGAATCAGGCAGATAGAACGAGGCAGAGCCTGGTGTATGCCCCGGTGTGTGGATGAGACGGATAGTGCTTTCTCCAAGCTTCAGCGTGTCCCCATCGTTCAAAAGGCGTTCTACGGGAGGCATTCCGCCACCGATGTTCAGCCCGAACTGCGCAGCCATTGCAGGCATGTCACGGTAGGTCTGGTCTTCCTTGACGTGGAAGATGGGCTTAAGTCCGAAGGTGCGATAGACGAAAGGTAAGCCGAAAGTGTGGTCGAAGTGCGCGTGAGTCTGCAGGGCATACTTCATCTTCAGGCCATGAGCCTTGATGCTTCCCTCCAGCAACTGCTCTTCCTGTCGGTTCCAGCAACCAGGATCTACGATGGCTGCCTCGAGTGTCGTCTCGTCCCACAGCAGGTAGGTGTTCTCTTGTATAGGGTTGAAAGTGAATGATATGTACTTCATAATGGAAGATATACGAGTTTCTTTGTCTCGAAGAAGGGCTCTTCGAAGTATTCGCTAAGTGAGGTGATTTGTGCGGCTTTGCCAAACGGACGAGCTTCTTGCTCCAGTTCTCCGCCCTTGAGACAGATGAGGCCGTTGGGCAGACCGTTGAACTGTTCTTTGCTGACAGCCTTGCGTATGATTTTCACTAGGTCGGGTAGGGGCATCACGGCACGGGATACGACGAAATGGAACTGCTGCTTCACCTCCTCTGCTCGGCACCATTGTGTAGTGACATTCTGCAGTCCGAGGGCTTTGCTGACCTCCTCGCAGACACGAATCTTCTTGCCGATGGAATCGACGAGGTGAAACTTTGCTTCCGGAAACATGATGGCCAAGGGGATACCTGGGAAGCCGCCTCCGGTGCCGAGGTCCATGATGTTGGTGCCAGGCTTGAAGCGAATCAGCTCGGCTATCGCGAGGCTGTGCAGGACATGATGTTCGTAGAGGTTGTCGATGTCCTTTCGCGAGATGACGTTTATCTTGCTGTTCCAGTCGTGATAGAGAGCGTCGAGTGCCTCGAACTGCTGCTTCTGCTGGTCAGTCAGGCTGAAATATTTGGTTATGAGTTGCATTCTTTACGAGGGATTATAATGTAGATGAGTGCCACTACACCTAAGATATAGGGATAGTAGAGGTATGGAATGATGTCGAGTGGGTTGACTGCAGCCAGGCCGCTTGCTATGAGCATTTGTGCACCGTAAGGGATGATGCCCTGAGCCATGCAGCTGAAGGTGTCGAGGATGCTTGCTGCGCGTTTGGCTGGGATGTTGTAACGCAGAGCAAGATAGCGGGCAAGCGGACCGACACTCAGTATCGCAATCGTGTTGTTGGCAGTGCAGAAGTCCGTCAGCACCACCATTCCTGCCATGCTTAGCTCTGCCTTCCTTCGGCTTCCATGACAGCTGTTGAACAGTTGCATCAGCCAATCTATGCCGCCAGCCTGTCGGATGACTTGCATCAAGCCTGCGGCCAGGAGCGTCACAATAATGAGTTCACTCATGCCCATGATGCCGTCGTTCATCGCTTTGAGCCATCCAAAGGGTGTCAACGCGCTGGATGCTATGCCAATCAGGCCTGCCAGAACGGTTGCCGAGGCAAGCACCAGCATAACATTCATGCCGGCGAGGGCTGCCACTATTATATATATATAAGGTATAATGGCAGGGTAGAAGACCTCGCCCAGATTGTCGGGCTGTACGCTGACGGCTGGCAAACAAGCATAAAGCACGAGGCAAATGATGGCTGCAGGCAGGGCAATCCAGATGTTTGCACGGAACTTGTCCTTCATCTCGCAACCCTGAGTTTGCGTTGCCACAATGGTGGTGTCGGAGATGAAGCTGAGGTTGTCGCCAAAGTAAGCACCCCCAACCACTATCGCTACCATCATGGCTGTGCTGGCTTCGGTCTGCTCTGCCATGCTGCTTGCAATGGGAACGAGGGCTGCAATGGTGCCTACGCTGGTTCCCGTAGCGAGTGAGATGAAGCAAGAAGCCAGAAAAAGACTGCTCAGCAGAAAACCTGGAGGAACCGCTGTAAGCTCAAGATGTATGGTGGCATCAATGGCTCCCATCTGCTTTGCGGTAGCGGCAAAGGCTCCAGCAAGGATGAATATCCACAGCATTTGCATAACGCTTGGTGATGCTGCGCCTTCTGCCAGTCGCTCGAAACGCTTGCCTATCGACAGCCCTCGCATGATGAACAGGCTGTAGATGGAGGCTGCAAGGAACGCAACAGTCAGGGGAACCGCATAGAAATCGTCTGCTGCAAGACTCAAGAACAAGTAGAGCAACAGGAATACTATCAGCGGACTCAGGGCAAGTAGCCCTTTCGATGTGGAGATTGTGCCATTCACGCTGCGAAGTTACAACATTTTCCCTTGCCTTTCCCCCTTTTTCGAATAAAAAAACAACTTTTGCAAAAAAATATTTCTTATTAGTATTATCTTTTCCAAAAATAATGTTTACCTTTGCACAAGATAACATCAAAAGAAGTAAGATTACACATCGAAATATGGCAAAGATTGTTACTATGGGTGAGATTATGCTGCGCCTGTCAACTCCAGGAAACAGCAGATTCGTCCAGTCCGACAGCTTTGATGTCAACTATGGAGGTGGCGAAGCAAACGTCGCTGTCAGCCTCCAGAACTATGGCAACGAGGCTTTCTTCATAAGTAAGATACCCGCACACGAGATAGGACAAGCCGCCATCAACAGCCTTCGCCGCTTTGGTGTGCACGTGAGCTTCGTGGCTCGTGGTGGCGACCGCTTGGGCATCTATTACCTTGAAACGGGTTCGAGCCTTCGTTCCAGTAAGGTGATCTACGACAGAGCCAATAGCAGCATCAGTCAGGCTACCCCGGATGACTTCGACTTCGAAGCCATCTTCCGTGGTGCGGACTGGTTCCATTGGAGCGGCATCACGCCTGCTTTGTCGAAGAGTACTGCCGAATGCGTGGAGAAGGCCTGCATCGCAGCCAAGAAAGCCGGCGTTACCATCAGCTGCGACCTCAATTACCGACACAAGTTGTGGACGGCAAAGGAGGCACAGAAAGTGATGTGTCCCTTGATGGAGTACGTCGATGTGTGCATCGGAAACGAAGAAGATGCCGAGAAGTGCCTGGGTTTCCGTCCCGATGCTGACGTCGAGAATGGCAACACGGCTGCCGACGGCTACAAGAATATCTTCCAGGGAATGGCGAAAGTCTTCGACTTCAAGTACGTCGTGGGCACTCTGCGCGAGAGTTTCAGCGCGTCGCACAATGGCTGGAAGGCTTTGATTTACGATGGCAAGGAGTTCTGCGAGAGCCGTCGCTACGAGATAAATCCCATCGTGGACCGTGTTGGAGGTGGCGACGCTTTCAGCGCTGGCATCATCCACGGCTTGGCAAATGGCAAGCCGATGCAGTGGGCGTTGGAGTTCGCGGTTGCCGCAAGTGCCTTGAAGCACACGATTCCAGGCGACATCAATCTCGTCTCAGTCAGCGAGGTGGAGAGCCTCATGAACGGCAACGGCAATGGAAGAGTGGAGAGATAAAAGACCCCCCTGCCCCCTTTAGGGGGAGAGAAGGAGGATGGTTGCCGCCTTTAATTATGAATTATGAATTGTGAATTATGAATTTTGATAAGGTTCAAGTGCTGCAGAAGTTGCAGCAGACGGGCATGGTGCCTGTGTTCTATCATAAAGATGCCGAGGTTGCAAAGCAGGTGATAAAGGCTTGCTACGCTGGTGGTGTGCGGGCTTTCGAGTTTACGAATCGTGGCGACTTTGCTAACGAGGTGTTTGCTGAATGCGTGAAGTTTGCGGCGAATGAGTGTCCTGAGCTGGCGATGGGTGTCGGCTCGGTGGTCGATGCGCCCACGGCTGCCCTTTTCATCCAGATGGGAGCCTGCTTCGTGGTCGGTCCTTTGCTGAACCCTGATGTGGCTCGCGTCTGCAATCGTCGGCTTGTTCCTTATGTTCCGGGATGCGGAACGGTGAGCGAAATCGGTATGGCCCAAGAGCTTGGTTGCGACGTGACGAAAGTCTTCCCGGGCGAAACCTATGGCCCCGACTTCGTGAAGGCTGTGCTGGCTCCCATGCCTTGGAGCAGGATTATGGTGACGGGCGGCGTTTCTCCCGACGAGGAGAACCTGAGGGCTTGGACGAAAGCCGGTGCCTTTTGTGTAGGCATGGGCAGCAAGCTCTTCCCGAAGGATAGGGTAGAAGCGGCCGACTGGCAGTACATCACCGACCAGTGCCGCCGCTCCATCGACTTTATCTCCAAGGCCCGTTAGCTCAGAAGCCTACCATCAGGCCCACGGTCATGCTGCTGAATTTGGGGCCATAGTTGCTCTTCAGGACGTTGAAGGGGTTGTATTTGTAGTAGATACCAAAGTGGCTGATCATGATTTCGGCTCGCACGCCGAGGGTCACGACGCTTTGGTGGACGTTTCCTGCCGTTAGTTTCCGTTTCTCGCCGTCTTCGTAGAAGCGTGTCTTGAGCGAGCCATAGGGCGTGATATACAGTTCTGGACCGACGGCGAAGCTCACCTTCTTGTTCAAGTAATGACAGTATTGTATGGGAAAGGTCAGGCTGAACGTGTGGATTCGGCTGAACTTTGGTTCCGTCCCCTCGGGGTAATTCTGCATGGAGATGATGCCGTGTTCGTCCTTTTGGAACATCTTGTAGTCCGTCACGCGGTAGTTTCTCCAGTCGAAGCCCAGCCCGACGTGCAGGAAGTCGTGCTTGCCGATGCATACGTCGTAGCTGAATGCGTCGCCCCATTCCAGTTCGAAGGACTGCCCCATGTCTATGTCTACGTCTTTTGCCTCATTGATGCCGGTGATGAAGCCAAAGCCGAAACTGCCGCCGAAGCTTATGGTTTTGTCTCCTATGTCATGCTTTTTTGTTTTTCCCACCCTGATGGATGGCAGTTCGAAGTCCCATCCTCCGGGCTTTTCTTCACTCTTTGTGTCTTGTGCCTGCACGCCTTGTAGGGCCATGGCCAGCAGGATGATGGCCGTAAGTGTGTGTCTCATTGTCTGTTGATATGTTAAGTTATTTCTTCTTGAACGTTTTGCGCAGGTCGGCGAGGCTGGCTTTCCCTTCCATATAGACGAGGGTGATGCCGTTGCCCCCCATGGTCTGCCGGCATTGATAACAGATGTATCGGTGCAGTCCCTTCTTGCTATCCGTGAGTTGGACGATGGCATAGTAGAGGTGTCCGTCGCGGTATTCGAGCTCGATGTTCTCGTCGTCTTCGGAGAGTCGGCCTTTCATGTCTTCCTCGAAAAGCGCCTCCACCTCGTCGCGACGCGAGTCGCCGACGGTGAACTTGGCTGTATGAAGCACCCGAAGCTTGTAGGGCGCGAGGTTGTCTCCCTTGACAAGGCTTTCCTTCATGGCCTTTTCGCTGACGATTTCGCCCTTGAATACCTTGTTGATTTCCAGTCCGTCCTGAGCCGCGATGGGCAGGGCGAGGGCGAAGATGATGAGTGATAAGAACGAATGTCTCATGGTTCGTTGAATAGTTCGGTTAGTTGTTGTTCCTGATTTCCATTGCTGAAGATCTCCGCGAGGGCTTCCTGTCCCATCTGCATGGCGAGTGTCTGGTCGGCGAGTTCCTTGCCGTCGATGTATGCGATGGCAAGGTTCTCGTCCGCATTCTGAGGCATGAGTAGGATGAAGGCAAAGGCGGCGATGCAGGCGGCGGCAAGGAGGGGGACTCTCCGCACCAAGACCCTCTCTAACTCCCCCTTAAAGGGGGAGAACCTTGCAGCGAAGGAAGCCTCCCCTTTAAGGGGAGGTTTGGAGGGGTCTTGGCTTTTTACGAAGTGCTCCAGCGCCTTTGCTGTCGGCACTTCCGGCTCTTCGCCGATGAGGTCGAACATCAGCTTGTAGGGCTTCATCTCGTAGGGCAGCGGGTCGGTCTGCCTGAGGTATTCGGCGATGAGCTGTTGCTCTTCCTGTGTGGTCTCACCCTCCATGTAGCGGGCAAGCAGGTCGTTGATGTTTCCGTTCATAATTATAAATTATGAGTTATTTGCGTTTCGGAGGTTATAAAATGAGTTAAATTGGAAGACGGCGAAGATAGCAAGGGGGCTTGCCCCCTTGTTTGGAACGATGCGTTCCGGCCGTTGTTTACAAGGGGGCAAGCCCCCTTGCTACCTTCTTCCCGTGAGCGTAGCGAGATTCCTTTCATTTTTCCTTCCATTTTACTCTTAGAAATTGAATGAATTATGCTTCATGAATTGCTGGAGGAGCTTTTTCCTGGCCTTCGAGAGGGCGGTCCGGACGGTCGTTTCGCTGATGCCCAGCAGCTCGGCTATCTCGCTGTTCTCGAGGCCGTCCTGTTGGCTCATGCGCAGGATCTGCATCTGTGCGAAGGGCAGCTCCCCGATGCGCTGCTCCAGCCAGCGTGCGTTCTCCTCGTCCTCGAGCATCCACGCCGAGTCGTGTTCGCTTGCGAGTCGTATCTCGTCGCTGAGGCTCAGGGGAATCGTCTTGTGGCGGCGGAGCTTGGAGATGCAGAGGTTTCGGCAGATGGCGAAGGTGAGGGCAGGCAGCGAACGCACCTCGTCGAGCCGATGCCGCACGCTCCAGAGCCGCAGCAGCACGTCCTGTACGTTGTCCTCGGCCTCCGTCTCGTCGCCAAGAAAGCGGCGGCTCAGGGCCATGAGGTCGGCTCTCATCTGTCGGGCAAGCTTGCTGAACTCTTCTTTCTCCATTTCGACGTTGCTCTATTCTATAGACGCAGAAGTGCGCGTTTTGTTCCTCCTGAAGTGAAAAAACTTTGCAAATATACGAAAATAATGTACAATGACGCGTGATTCCTGCTACGAATTGCGCGAATTACGCGAGGGGCGGGACGATATTCCCTGTGTGCGGAATGTAATTTCGCACGAAGAAACGGGACATTATTGGCAGCCGTATGGGCTTTCGTGACATTGTGGAGATGCGTGGCAGGAAGGTGATGTCGGGCGATGCGGCAGGGTGGAGGGTTTGCATGTACATGTAGATGCAATTGCATCTACATGTATGTGCAATTGCATCTACATGTACGTGCAAACAACCCCTTATGGTGTAATGGCCGTCGGGGCTTGTCGGAACGGGCAAAAAAAAGGCCAGGGCTGAGTGCCTTGGCCTTTTGTGTATCCGTGCGTTTGCCTTTTCAGGTGCTTCAACGGTAGCATTCGAACATCTTCTCGACGTAGTTCTTCTGGAGTTTCGGGCTGACGAGGCTGGCAATCCAAACTACTGGGAAGCCGCCTATCATGGCGAGGGCACCGCAGTTAATCGGGTTGATGGGGTTGCCAAGAAGCATGTTGATGACCGTCAAGCCTACGCCCCAAACGAAGCAAGCCCAGACGGCCGACTTCGTGACGCCTTTCCAATAGAGTCCCAACATGAAGGGAGCGAGGAATGCTCCTGCAAGTGCACCCCAAGAGATGCCCATCAATTGAGCGATGAAGGTTGGCGGATTCAGCGCTATCATCAGCGAAATGACGATGAAGAAGACTATAAGAACGCGCATCACAACGACCTTTCTGCGCTCCACCTTCTCGGCTACAACATCATCGATGCTGCCTTCCTCCACCTCTCCGGGCAGGGACTTCTTGTCGCGATAAATGAGGTCGAGGGTCATGGTGCTCGATGAGGTGAGTACCAAGGAAGCGAGTGTAGACATCGATGCCGAGAGAACCAGCAGCACGACGAGTGCGATGAGGGCATCGGGAAGCGTGACAAGCATGGCAGGAATAATGCTGTCGAAAGCGATTTTGCCTGTCGCTTCGTTGATGACGGGCTCGTAGAGGCGTCCGAAACCTCCGAGGAAATAGCATCCGCCAGCAATGATGAAGGCGAAGATGGTGGAGATGATGGTGCCACGACGAATGGCGCTCTCGTCGGTAATCGAGTAGAACTTGCCCACCATTTGCGGCAGACCCATCGTGCCCAGCGAGGTCAGGACGACGACGCCAAGCAGTCCCCAAGGATCTGGACCGAACCAAGATGCAAAGCCACCATTGACTGTCGGGTCAGCATCGGATGGGAGAGTGGCCAGCTTCTCTACTGCCGTCACCAAACCTCCCTGCGCATTCAGCACGGCAATGATGACTGCCACGATGCCGAAGAGCATGATGATGCCCTGAATGAAGTCGTTCATCGCCGTTGCTTTGTAGCCTCCGAAGATGACATAGATGGCTGTAAAGGCTGCCATACCGATGACGCAATACTCGTATGGAATGCCGAAGCCCATCTCGAAGAGACGCGAAATGCCGCTATAGACACCAGCTGTGTAGGGAATCAGGAACACGAAAGCGATGATGCTGGCCACCACTCGCAGGTTCTGACTGCTGTAGCGCGTGCCGAAGAAGTCGGGCATCGTGCGACTCTCGATGTGCTGGGTCATCAGCTTCGTGCGCCTGCCAAGCAGAATCCAGGCAAGCAACGAACCGATTACGGCATTGCCGATGCCTATCCAAGCGCTTGAAAGACCGTATCGCCAGCCGAATTGTCCGGCATAGCCGACAAAGACGACTGCCGAGAAATAACTTGTTCCGTAAGCAAACGCCGTGAGCCACGGACCGACGGCACGTCCGCCGAGAACGAAACCGTCAACTGATTTGGCCTGTTTGTGGGAGTAAATGCCCACGCCTACCATCACGGCCAAGAAGATGATGGTCAGGAAAACTTTTATAAACACAACGAATTAATTTACGATTTGACGATTTACTATTGACTATTTACACCCTTTCCTTTAGGAGAGGGCTGGGGAGAGGCTTAGTTGAACCTTACTTGCAACTGGCACTGGATGCCATGATTGGCACCGTGAACAAACTGAGAGGTGGGGTCGCTCGGACTGCCGGTCAGATAAGCATTCTTGTAAACATATTGCACCTGCAAGCGGCACTTCTTGTAGAACCAGTACTGCAAGCCACCGATGGCTTTGTGCTGGTCCATGCCGAGGTCTGTGTTGAAGTTGAAGAAGTCGTACGAGCCAACCAGTTCCAGCCTCTTCCCCAATTCAGGAGCGCCAAAGCGTGCCAAGGGAACAGCTCCAGTCAGGTAAGCGCCCCAGCTGTGCACATCGCCGTCCCAACCATTCAGGTATTCGCCATGCACATTAAAGGCTCTCGACTTGTAGTCAGCACCGATTGTGCAACGATGACGCTTGTAGTCCTGACCAATTGCAATAGTCGGATTGTAGGCAGATTGGGCGACGGCATGACCGCGACCGAACTGTCCTGTCGTGACGATGTTCAGCCCCTGTACTGGACGATATTCCAGTCGGGCAATGATGTCCTTGAACTTGTTGCCGTCCTTCTTGTTGATGCCTTGGCCGTTCATCACATCCAGCTCGTAGCGGAACTTGCCGTTGTTTGTCTCTCCGAAGAGCGACAGACCCAGGTCACGACCATACTGAACGCCCAGCAAGGGGTCGCTGCCGCAGCCCGTCAGGAACGTCACAGCCTGGCTATAGACATCGATAGCCTCCATCGAAGTAGGGGAGAGGGGGTTCTCGAGCGAGAGACCATTCTTGAACTGGCCAAAGCGAATGGTCAGCGCCTTGTTGCGCGTAAGGCGATAGTCCGTGTAGTACTCCTGAACGACGCTCGAGAAGTCGTGCATGAAGAGGAACGACCAGCGGTCAGTAATCTTGGCTTCAGCCCAGAAGAGGATGCGCTTCAGGTCGAACGTGTTCTTGTTCTCTCCGCCCTGATGCGAGTAGGTGTAGCCCGCTTGAGCATAGCCGTGGAGCTTGATGCGGCTCTGCAGTTCCTGGAACCACTTTTTGTCCGTCAGTTTGTTAAACTCTACTCGGCCATTCTTGGTGATAGTTATGGCCGTCCCATCTGCATTGAGGGAGTCAGATTGCCCCATCGCTGCCGTGCTGCTGAAAATAGCCAGCGACACAGCCAGCGCCTGCTTAATAAAAGTGTTCATTTGTTTAATAAATTGGTAAACTTTGTTATCCGAGTGCAAAAATACAAATAATGATGGACAAAAAGGCATGGAATGTGAACTTTTTTGTATTTTTGTGTTACAAAACGAATGTTTCGGCGTTATATAAGAAAGAGCATGTGAGAAAATGAGTAAGAACTTCTTGATAGCAGCCTACAGGAAGTTGCAGCAGAGGTTGCAATCCGATCTCTCGCATGCGGAAGGCGATGCCCTCCATGATGCCTTTTGTAAACTATGGGTTGCAGACTATCATCCAAGTGGCGAAGAAGAGGGAGAGAAACTGCTTTACCAGAGTATGCGTCGCAGACAGATTAGCCTGTGGCGAGCTGGCAAACGACATCCGCAGACATCTACCTTAGATGTTCAAATCGAAGACCCGCCTCCTGACAATGATATCGAAGATACATACAAGCGAATATGGGAACTGATAAAGACGCAACTGACACCTCTGCAACAAGATATATTAAAACGCCACGATGTAAACGATGAGACATATAGCGAGATAGCCGACAGACTGGGAATGCAGGAAGCGGCAGTTAGGATGCAACTCAGCAGAGCACGAAAGAAGATAAGAGAAATCTATAAAAAGACAAGGAAATGAAACAGCACGACCTATCATATTGGGAAGACTTGGCAGAGCGCTACTACCTGGCAGAGACTTCCGAAAGGGAGGAGGCACAGCTGCATAAGTTCCTTTGCAGCAGTCAGGCTCAAGACCCACGTTTCGACGAGATTAGAGCCACGATGTCTTTTTTGCACGTCTGCCGTCCAAAGAAGGAGATTTCCTATGTTAACCTTCCCTTCAAAGCTATTACTATTGCTGCATGTCTCTGTCTCGCAGCTTTCCTAGGATGGTATCAATATCATCAATACAATATCAGTAGCGTGCGTGTGGCTGGTGAAGAAATAGAAGCAGATGCCTCCATGCTGATGCAGAAGCAAATGGCAGAAATGTTTAACCCCATCGACCAAAGCGAAAGATGAAAAGGATGCTCTTGCTCATATTGATACTTGGTGGCGTGAGCATAGGTGTTCATGCCCAGAAGGGGTTTGCCATACAGGCAGTCTTCGACGAGTACGCGGTAGGAAAGAACGTAACGGAAGTAATGATGGGAGCAGGAAGACTAAAGAAGTACAACCTGAGCCTCTTCCATAGTCTGGAGATAAATAGACCATCAGCCACAGAGAGGCAGCACATTGAAGCATTGGTCCAGACAGATGCAGCCCAAGCAATACTGCAAGAAGAACATGGCGGTCACAAACTCTACGAACTTCCTAAACGCAAAGGGATGCACAGCTACATCTTCTTCCGACAGACCAGCCAGTCTCTTATACTTATATATATAGAAGGGAAAGCCAGTCTCAAGCAAATTGAGTCACATTTCTTAAAGAAACATAACTAAGCACATGAAACATTATCGTATCTTTTGCACTATACTTTCCATCGTGCTGTTCTGCCTGCCGTCCGTCCTGAAAGCAGAGAGTGACAGCTTGATGTGGGACTTCTCAGATATTTTTCAGGGCACAAAGGTGAACCCGACTCTTCCTTCGTCGTTGGAGGGCTGGAAGGAGCATCTTGAACTCTTTGGCAGGAACATACCACAGGAAGAAGTATTCCTCCACATGGACAACACCTGTTACTTTGCTGGCGACACGCTCTACTTCAAGGCATACGTCCGTCGAAGCGACACAGGCAAGCTCACGAACCTGAGTCAACTGCTCTATGCTGAACTCTGGAATCAAGAAGGCTATATGCTGGAGCGGCATCTGGTGAAGTTGAAGAACGGGCAAGGTGCAGGCTCATTCGTGCTGAACGATTCACTCTATGGCGGTTTCTATGAACTGCGAGCCTACACGCGTTGGCAATTGAACTGGGGTGAGTATCAACACCCTCACACCTGGCCAGCCGAGCAGTGGTTCTTCAACAAGAAGATGGCCAAGGAGTTCTATCGCGACTACGAGAAGCTTTACTGCCGCATCTTCCCCCTCTATGATAAACCTGAGGTACCAGGCGTCTATAGCCACGACATGACGGAACGTCCGCACATGCGCTATTTTCGTACGGAAGTGAAGAAGGCTCCACCCGTCCTGAACTTGTACCCTGAGGGTGGCGTGATAGTGGAAGGCACGAGGGCACGGGTTGCCTTTGAGGCCAACGAGGCAGATGGCGAGCACTTGTCTGGCACAATGCGACTCTATGGCAAGGGAGGACGCCTGATTCAGGAATGTCGGACAGAGAATCGCGGACGTGGAACGCTGGAGTTCGACTACGAGCATGGCGTAACCTATTCAACCATCTTCACTAGTGACAGCAATGCCGTAATACGCCAGCGAATGCCTAAAGCCGAGACAGACGGATGTGCTGTGCGAGCAGATGTGATGGACGACAAGTTGCTACTTTCTCTACAACCTCGTGGCGAGGCAGCCAACGAGACTTTGGGCGTTACAGTCATGGTTGGAGGTGCTCTGCATTACTTCCAGAAGTTCCGTGCACAGGACACGCAGATAAGCATTCCGACGGATTCGCTTCCAACTGGTGTGGCTCAGATAACGGTTTATAATGCCCAAGGTCGCGTGTATAGCGACAGGCTTTGTTTCGTCCGTCATCAAAAGGACATCGATGATGCCGATATGCATTTTGGTGACATCAAGACAACTTATGAGCCTTTCGATTCCATACATCTCTCGGTGCAGAACCCTATGGCTGCAGGCTCGACAATCTCGTTGGCTGTACGTGACGCTTCTACATCCGAGTACCTTTATGACAGCAGTAACATCTTGACTGAGATGCTGTTGTGTAGCCAGATACGAGGCTTCGTGGAGCAGCCTGACTATTATTTCGAGGAAGATGACGAAGAGCATCGTCGCCATTTAGACCTATTGCTGATGGTGCAGGGATGGCGACGCCACAACTGGATAACTATGGCGACTCCAGGCATCTTCCGCATCAATCATCCCATAGAGAAGACGCCAGTCTATTTCGGTGCCGTCTATCGCTACGTAGCCATTGGTCACGAAGGATGGGACGGCTGGGGAAACATGACCGACCAGGAAATCAAGAAGTACGACTTCGCAAATCCTGTGGGCGGTGAGTGGTTTTCTTCTCGTCTCAGGAAACCTCAAGGCATGATACCTCTATTGGGTAATGCAGGCGAGGCACGTGACAAGCACAATGCCTACAGCTATCTCCTGAAGGACAACGAATCGGCTTCTTTCGACGGACGTAACTATTACGATGAAGGCAACCTGAAGCGTGAGGTGCGCGTCCATGCAGAGTATCGTCAGATGTCTGCTATCGGCTTGAAGAGCGTCTATGGCGACATCACGACAAAGAAAGGACGCTTCGTGCTCGAAGTGCCTGGCTTCTATCACGATTGCATCCTTGATCTGTCGGCTTCAGATACGACTCAGTGGAAGATGTCGAAACCGGAAAACAAAAAGACGAAACGTCTGTTGCGCAAACGCAAGAAGAAGCTCGACAAGGGCCGTGCAGTTCCTTCGCTTGAGCATCAGTGGATAAAACCGACTGAGACAGAATACCCCGAGTTCTATGTACGTCTGACGCCCTATCATCCTCGCTTCTGCAAGCCGTTCAGCTATTACCATACGCACGTAGCACCACCTCGTGAAGGCACAGTTTTGATTTCTTCTCTTCGTACAGGTCAGACGCTTGCTCAGGTGACGGTCCGTTCCAAGCATGGTGGTCTGCGAGACTTCGACCCCTCGCATCCTGCTATTACTCGCGATGCTTACGAGACATTCAATGAATGTGTGGATGCAGGTTTCACGCCAGGCTGGTTCCCTGGTCCGCAATCTTTTGCAGAGTGGACGAAGCGGCTTTATGTGGGCGACATGAATATGTATCGCGATTACACCACATATGCTGGAGCACAATTTTCAGCGCAAAGATCTGCTTTTGAAGGTTGGAGCAGTGGCGAGAGTTATGGAGGCTTCTATAATTACGGTGGTTGGATGGGACGCGACTCCAGAGACAATTACCACGGAGCAGGGCGCTTTGGTGGAACCGTTCTCGACAATGAACAGTATCTTTCCCTTAGACCCGATAACTCGTGGTCTGCGCGTTACAGATGGCCTGATCCTGCTGACTATGTGGGTGGTTCGTATGTTGCAGACACTTATTCCCGTCGTGGCGGAGGTTGGAGCACTTCAAACATAGTGGCGTACTCGCTTACAGGCCTTGATGTCACAACGCAGTCGCTCAACTTCCTGCGCTCGCTTCGTTCGGTTAAGCTCATTACCGACTATGCACCTCGCATGGAAGGCAGCCGTCGCTATTGGGGAGCCAACCAGCCGACTGTTGACATCGGATTAGATCCCTTGACAGAAGGTGTTCGTCCTACTTATCGCGACCGACACTTCGTCCTGCATGGCTACGACGTCAGCGAGGAGTTCTATAGCCCCTGCTATCGCCAGCGTCCGCTTCCATCTCTTAAAGATTATCGTCGCACCCTCTATTGGAACCCCAATCTGGAGCTTGACGAGAATGGTCACGCCGATGTTACGCTATGGAACAACAGCCTCTCTACAAGCATTACCGTAAGTGCTGAGGGCATAACACCAGCGGGAAAGGTGTTGACAGGCATTAGCTATCCGGAAGACCGTTAGATATGAGGACATTCCTTACTATAATATTGTTCGGACTTTCAAGCCTGACTCAAGCACAGGAATTGACTGACACCCTGACCGCTGTCGTTCTGGATGCAGAGACTCGAGAGCCTGTACCGTACGTCAGCATTTATGTCTCTTCCTCGTGTGGCACCATCAGCAACTACGATGGCGAGTTCTCGCTGCAATGCCTCCCCTTCGATGTGCTCCGCATCTCTAGCATCGGTTATAAGAAAGTCAGCCATAGAGCCTCCGAGCTTCCTGACACCATTCTCCTGAAGCCTGTCGCCTCTACGTTGCGCGAGTTGACAGTGGTGGGCAACGACGATGTCCTGTATCGGCTGGTTCGCAAAATGCTGAAAGAAGCCAATAAGAATAAGAAGGCAGAGGCTGGCTACTTCTTCCGCCTTACTACGCAGTACCCGGGAACCGACGAACTGGCGGAGGCTTTTCTGAGTGCCAAGTCATGTGTGCAGTTGCGCAATATGACTTTCCATAGCGGCAATCGCGGTATGCTGAAGGAACCCGGTGTTCTTGACAATCCCGACCTGAAAGGTTTGGGACATACCAACATGCATTCTTTCCTGTATCTTGCTCCCGTACTTGCATACTACAACGAGTGGGACTTCGCCATTGTTCCTGCCGACATCGTGCTGAGCAGGCGAGGGAAACTCTACGACGTCTCGTGTACAGCATTCACGGAAGAAGACGGCACGGAGATACGCAGGATTCAAGTAACGGGGAAACCCGCTAGTGCCGACTACGTTATCCTAGATGGGACGCTCTATGTCGATTACAAGAAGTGTCGGTTGCTGCGCTTCGACGGACTGGTGCGAGGGCTGTATCTCAGGGCTTTCGATGATGCACGACGACGTGTGACCATCGACACCGTCAGGTGTGAGTTACATGTCGATTATCGCCACGACCACGGCTTTACCGAGATAGCCAATATGTCGGGCATAGTAGTCAGAGACAAAGTCATGCTCAGGTACTTGCTCTTCAATCTGGGTGACAAGGGAATGACGTTCACGAAGTCGAAGCGAGTGGGTAGTAATATGTTGCGTACAATCGATGAAGTCGGGTACGACTCCCTGCTTTGGACTACGGCGGACATCGTGAAGCGTACCAAGTTGGAGGAAAGCATCGCCTTCGGGGACACAACTTTTCACATGCCAAACAAATCGAAGTACGACGTAGCCCTCTCTCAGCAAGAACGCGAATCCGTCAGCTCAAGGCGGGCACCATGCAACTGCATCGCGGCCTGCCGCAGAAATAGTTGAGAGTAATCCCCGCAAACTTTCATGGAAGCCTTTGAACTGAAAACTTTCCACATGTTTGGTTATCTAATGAAGAAGTTGATTCAATCTGTTTGACAACAGGTGTGCCGTCGACTTCATCGAAAACCATCCGATAGTGCCGGCAGTGAGTGTGGGAGAGTTGTCCTTTCTTGTCCTGCCTGCCCATGATGTCATAAGAGGTGGGCCCGATTTTGTCTGTTTCGATTTGTTGAATATGGAAGTTCTTGTCGAAATATGCCGTACCGTTAAATTTTGAGCCACAATAGCCATATCCTATATGTTTCCTCGGAGAGAAGTCCACA
>ONSR01000097.1:2669-9031 GCA_900320565.1 uncultured Prevotellaceae bacterium | reverse complement strand
ACTCCTTGACTCCTTAGAGTGTCATCTGTGTCATCCGTGTTCGAGATAACTTTAACCGTTTTCCGCGCATAAAAAGCGCGCCTTTGTGCTAAAGCATCAAAGAACCTTTAACCGTTACAAATTCATGATTTTGATGTTCTATCATTATTTTTGAATTTAATAATTTTGAATTTTGAATTAAAACTCCTATCTTTGTCCGCAGAAACATATAAAACAGACAACAATTAACCACTAAACAAATACATATTATGAAGAAACTCTTTACCCTCTTTTGTCTCTTGGCACTGGCAACGGTTTCCTATGCCACATCGATTGTCTATGACTTCGAAGACAGCACCAATCCCTTTACCGACGCCTCACGCATCGAGAGTGACATTGAGTACGACGAAACGCTCGCCAGCAATGTGCTTGGCTGGACTTGTAAGGGCAATGCCCAGAACGGTTACTCTTTCTCATACTTCGACTTCACCGACCAGCTTAACCACCCTGAAAAGGTAACGGTGGAGTTCGACTACTACAACAAAAGTGGCGAACGTTCCATCTTGACCATTGGCGATGCCAGTGTGCGTGGCACTACAGGCGGCAGCAGCAAGACGACTTACAACAAGACAGGTGCCATCTTCCGTATCGGCTCTGATAAGAATAATGCTTTTATCAACGATACGCAATATGAGCAAGGAAACCTTTGCGACAAGTGGCTACACATTGTTGTGACGGCAAACCTCGATGCCAAGACTGTTGAATGGGTTGTCACCGACAAAGAGAGTACAGAGATTAGCAGCGGCTCGGACGCCTTCTATGCCGATGATGCTCTTTCTTGCACTCAGATAGATGTGTTCGGCTACATCAACAACAGCCACTGCAGCATGATGGACAACCTGACGATTACCGAGTACAGGGGCGACGCACAATATGCCACCTACACCATCAAGTATGTAGATGCCTACGACAACGAGCTGAAGCCTTCCCGCTCGGACGAAGGCAAGGTCGGTTCCTATGTTACTCTCCTTGAAAGCGACAAGGTAAGTTTCTATAACGATGACCGTAGCATGAAATATATTTACACCTCCGACAACACGGCAACCGAGGTCATTGCCGCCGAGGGTACCGTCATCAAGGTCGTCTTCCGCGAGGCTGAGATATGGAATGCCAAGCTGGTCTGCATGATTGAAGGTAAGAGCGGTGAGGAAGGAACTCTGGCTGAGCTTGTCACCACCTTCTTTGAGGATGATGAGCAGACGGTCTATCCCGTGCGTGGATATGAGAAAGACGGCAAGTATTACTTCACACCTGCCACCGCATATAATGGTGCTCCTTACACTTTCCCCGGCTCTTTGTCTCCTACTGTTATTGATGGCAAGACCTTTTTCATTGGATACCTTTATTACGAAGAAGATGCCTCTGTGGCCTACTATAGTGACTTCGAGCGTCTGGCATTGCCTGTAGAAGATGAAGGTGAGGGCACTGGCCTTGGTCAACTCTCCGGCAGTGTGAACAGTTGGTGGAGTTTCCAGAGAGGTTATTTTGATCGTTTCTCGGGTGGTCGTGCTATTCGCCTTAATTCCGATTCGTATGTATGGACAGAACCCATTGCCAAAGACGGAAACTATCGTGTAATCATCTACGGACGAAACGACAAAAGCAGTGTTGCAAATAAACCCTACGAGCTTGGCTTGCGCGATTCGGAAGGGAACATTACTATGCTCGACGACCTGACAATCCCTGCATGGGAAAGTGCCACAACAGGCCAAAGTGTTGTTGAAGATGTCAACATTCCCGCTGGTTTCTCATTGGTAATAAAGAACCCAGGCGAAGCCGAAATGATTTCGCTCGACGACATCAAACTGTTCAAGGAAAAAGAAGTCTATACCGAGTTTGTGGAAGAGACAGGCACGCTGACCTATTACTACGACATGAATATGGCTTCCCGCTCGGGCATAACCGAACTCTACACCCCCGAAGACCATGACGCTGTGCGCTTCACGGGCTACTACAAGAAGGTACTCAAGGCCGTCATCGACCCGTCGATGAAAGACGCGCCCCTGACCTCGATGAGGAATATGTTCTATGGCGGCTTCCATCCCGAAACATTCGTAATGCAATCACTGAGGAACATGACGAGTATCGAAGGACTGGAGAACCTCAACACATCCACCGTCACGGACATGAACAATATGTTTGGCTTGTTCCAGTCGCTGACGACACTCGACCTTAGCTCGTTCAACACTTCCAAGGTGACAACTTTCAATGGCATGTTCCAGGGTTGCGAGAATCTGAAGATGGCGGATGTCAGCTCGTTCGATATCAACAAAGTGAAGGACATGGGCATGATGTTCTTGGGCTGCACAAAGCTGACGACTATCTGTTGCGATAAAGACTGGAGCAACAGCACCGCCGAGTCCGGCTACATGTTCTCTGGATGCACTTCTCTTGTAGGCGGCAACGGAACGGCATTCGACAGCAATGTCACCAACGCCACCTATGCCCGTCCCGATGGCGGCACAGAAAGCCCAGGCTACTTCACCGCTGACGTTGTCGGCGATGTGAATGGGGATGGAGAAGTAAACCTTGCCGACGCCCAGACAATCCTTGGCCTTATGGCTAAAGACGAATACAAGACGAATGCCGATGTCAACAACGACAGCAGCGTCGATCTGGCGGACTACCAGACCGTCTTGGGCATTATGGCAAAGCAGTAACGTAGTGCCTTAATTATTACATCGAAAGACAAGAAGCCGTTATCTAACCTCTTTTCCTAAAAATTGCAAAGAAAACTTTGTCAAGTGGAGAGAAATACGTACTTTTGCACTTGAATAAGCATATTTCGGACATGAAAACTATCGTAAAGGCTATATTTGCTTGCCTCTTGTTGCAAGTTGTGTTCACCAGTTATGCCTCGGCTCAGGCGCTCTATACGAATCCTGACACCATTCAGAAGTACTTGAAGGACCGTATCGTCGAGGTCAAGGAGCAATTGAAAGAGACTCGAGCTCAGCTGAAGGCTGAAGAGAAGACGCTTCGGACGCTCAATCGCGATCTGGAGAAGTCGCGTACGCAAGCTCAGCGAGATAAGGTGAAACTCAAAGAGGCAAAACGCAATGGTAAGTTCTATCAGGTGAAGCCTTACATCCCAGAAGAGCTTCAGGGCGATGTAGAAGCAAAGATTAAAGCAGCTAAAGAGGCTAAAGCAGCCAAAGAACGGGAAATCAAGCAGAAAGCTGCAGAAAAGAAAGCCGCTGAGAAGGCTGCGAAAGATGAAAAGAAACAGCAGGCCAAGGACGCTAAGAAGCAAGAAAAAGAACAGCTGAAGGCGTCAGCAAGAAGCCAGTCGAAGCGTGCTCAAGAGAAGAAAGCTGAACAGAAGGCTCTGGCAAAAGCGCAGGAAGAAGCTGCCAAACAGGAAGAAAAAGACCTGAAGGAGAATGCAGCTGAAACTTCAGAAAAAGCAAATGATAAAGCAGAAAAACCTGCTGCAACTCCCAAAACTCCCAGCACAACCAAAGCTGCAGCTAGTGCAAAGACGCCTGCAACTGATACTAAGACACCAGCGGCAGGAGCTAAAGCACCTGCTACAGGCTCTAAATCTGCTCCTGCTCCTGTCATAAACAAGGGCGGAGCAAAAGACCCTAAGTCTCTTTCCGACCCCAAGAACGTTGCAAACGGTAAGGCTACTCCTGGCTCAAAGGCTACAGCCATGAAGGGAAAGGCTGCATCGGACAAGTCTGAAAAGGAACTGGAGAAGGAAGCTGAAGCACAGGAGAAGGCTGCTGAAAAAGAGGAAAAGAAGAAAGAGAAAGCTGTGAAAGCTGCCCTGAAGGAAGCCGACAAGAAGGCTAAGGAAGCTGAACAGCGTGCAAAGGATTCTGAAGCAAAGGCTAAAGCAAAGGAACAGGAAGTAGAAGCTACAGAAGAGACTTCTGAAGAGACTGAAGCAGAAGTGGAGGAAGAGGCTCCCAAGCGTAAGTACTCTGTCCGTACGCAACGCCAAAAGGCTGTCAAGAAGGCTAAAGAGAACAAGGAAGAAGTAGAAACCGAAGAAAGCAAGGAGGGCTGAGAAGATGCAAAGACTCACTATACCGAAGCTTAATCTCATAGTCAAGAAAGCTGCAGAAATCCCTGCTGCATTGCAAGCCGCAGGTGTTGCCTATACGCCAGTCAATAACGTCAATTGGCCAGCGAGCTATCCCTACAAACCCAAGATGGAGTTTGCTGCAGCTCATGTCGGCGATGCTTTGCTGTTGCACTATCGCGTTGATGAACAAAGCGTTAGGGCTGTGGCTCGAGAGGATCACGAACACATTTGGGAAGATTCTTGTGCCGAGTTCTTCATCATGCCTGCAGCAGATGGACTCTATTATAATATAGAATGTAACTGCACGGGCAAACTCTTGATTGCTGTCGGCAAAGACCGCAATGGACGCAAACCTGCTCCTAAGGAGGTTATGCAGGGCGTGGATCGTTGGGCATCACTTGGCATCGAGCCATTCGAAACTCGCAACGAGCCAACGCAATGGGAATTGGCGCTTCGCATTCCCGTCAGCACTTTCTTCCTGCACAATCTCAGTGGTTTCGACGGCTTGCAGGCAAAAGGCAATGTCTATAAGTGTGGCGACAATCTGCCCGTACCTCATTTCATCAGTTGGAACCCAATCAAGACCGAGAATCCAGACTTCCATCGTTCGGAGTTCTTCGGTGAAATCACATTTGAATGAGTTTAAGAGAGCGCGTTCTTGCTACAATGAAGTCTCGTGACACAGAGGGCAATTTCGAACTCTATGTCACTCGCACCCCAGGCTATTTGTGGGCGCTGTTCTTCCGTTGGCTGCACGTTCATCCCATTGTCGTCACGCTGCTGAGCATCGTGATTGGCTGTGCTTCGGCTTATTTCTTTGCCTCCAGCGACCTTCGTTACAACCTCATTGGCATGTTCATGCTCATTTGGGCAAACTGGTACGATTGTGCCGATGGTCAATTGGCCAGAATGACTGGCAAGACGACCCTTGTGGGCCGTGTTCTCGATGGTTTCGGAGGCGAGTTGTGGTTCATTTGCATTTACATCGGCATTGCCATCAGGCTCTATCCCGTTTGGGGTATTTGGATTTTCCTCATCATCCTTTGGGCAGGTTTCTTTTGCCATTCGCGCCAATGCGGCATAGCAGATTATTATCGCAACGTGCATCTTTGGGTAACGCTTGGCGAAGAGAGGAGCGAACTCGATACGAGTGTTGAGGTGCAGCAAAGGATGGACAGCCTTCACTGGAACAGGAAGGAGTGGTTCGAGAAGTTCTACCTCTTCTTTTATGTTAGGTACATGCGTACGCAAGAGCGTCAAACACCTGAGTTTCAGTTGCTTCGTCCATTGATTGAGAAGCTGCCAATAGATGACCCAATGCGTCAGGAGTTTCGTCGGGAAAGTCTGCCGCTCATGCCCCTTTGCAACATCCTGACCTTCGACACGCGTGTTGGTGTCCTCTTCCTTTCGGTGCTCATCGGCTATCCTTGGGTTTACTTCATCTTCGAGATGACTGTTCTTGAGGCTTTGCGACTTTACACGATTCATCGTCACGAATCCTTCAGCCATAAGTTACACCAAAAACTATGTGCCATATGAAGCAGAGCCACAACATAGCACTCATTTTGGCTGGCGGAACGGGCGAGAGGATGCATGCCGTCGTGCCTAAGCAGTTTATGGAAATAGACGGCGAATCGGTCCTGCTGCATACCCTAAAAGCCTTCCAGCAGCACCCTCTCATCCACGAGATTTATCTCGTCTGCATGCCGGAATGGGCGTCTTTCGTCAGAGACGAAGCCAAGAAAGGTGGCATTGATAAGCTGCGAGGCATAGTTCCGGCTGGAGAGAGTTGTTATGCTTCGGCCTGTAATGGCATAGAGCATTTGGCGAAAACGGTCCAAGAGACCGATGCGATTGTTCTGGTTCATGACGCTGTTCGTCCGCTCATCACGCAAGATATCATTAGCCGTAACATAGCGGTTTGCCTGACTCACGGCAACGCGATTACCGCCCTGCAAAGTCACGAAGCCTATCTTGTTACGGAAGACGGAAACACGTCTGATGCCTTTAAGCCCCGCGAGGGCTTGATGCGCGCCCAAACGCCTCACACATTCCCGCTTGCCACGCTTCGCAAAATGATGGAACTTGCTAAGCAGCAGGGCATTGAGAAGTCGCAAAGCATCTTCACCTTGGCTGGCGAACTGGGTATTGCACCGTTGTATATCGCCCTGGGCGACCTGCGCAACTTCAAGATAACCGAGCAATCAGATATCCTCATTTATCGTGCCCTAAAGGCTTTGGAAGAATAAGACCCCCTAACCCCCTTTAGGGGGAATAAATGGTCAATGGT
>ONSR01000097.1:0-2626 GCA_900320565.1 uncultured Prevotellaceae bacterium | reverse complement strand
AATGGTCAATGGTAAATGGTAAATAAGAAATGATATACTATTTCTCAGGAACAGGAAACAGCCTCTATGTCGCTCGACATCTGGCCGATGAGCTTGGTGAGAGGCTTTGTCCAATGACGTTGCCTGCACCAACCAATGACGAGGTGATTGGCTTCGTCTTTCCCGTTTATGGATGGGGTATTCCGAATGTTGTGGAGCAGTTCGTCCGCCGTTATAAAGCCTCGTTTGAGGGCGCATATCTTTATGCCGTCATGACTTGTGGCGACGATATGGGCTACACGGACAGGGTTCTGGAGAAGGCTTTGGGTAGGAAACTCGATGCGGCTTTCTCTGTGCTGATGCCCGATGTTTATGTCTGCTTGCCAGGCTTCGATGTCGATAGCAAGGAAGAGTGCAGGGAGAAGTTCGAGAAGGAGAAAGAAGCCGTCCAACTCATCACTGAATGCGTGAAAGAGCGTCAGGTCGTCCGTCATTTGAAACGAGGTCCTTTCCCTTGGGCAAAGACCTACATACTTCGTCCATTGTTTAATCGTTACCTAGTGACAGACAAGTACTTCCGTGTTGATGCTTCAAGTTGTGTTTCATGCGGAAGATGCCAGAAGATGTGTCCCGTCGGAAACATCTTGATAGTCGATGAAGTGCCTCAATGGCAATCGCATTGTGCAGGCTGTCTGGCTTGCTATCATGCCTGCCCGCATCATGCCATCAATTTTGGCAAGATGACACAGAAGAAGGGACAGTACAACTTGCTTAAAATGAAAGAATGAAAGAATGAAAAACAACAAACTACTGAAAAGCCTTGTTGCTGTTGTTGCGCTTCTGTTGCTCCTGTTTGCGCAGAAGTATTTCAACCAGGATTCCTCCAAAATCCTGCCCGAAGAGGAGACTCTCTGCAATGAGCCCTCCGAAGACCAACAGCTGGAAAGCATTCCGAACAACACAATCCTCCCTGTTGCGGGCGAGCAAAGTGGCATCTTCATCGAGCACGAAGGCTTCTCGCTGCTCTTCGACACTAAGACGATGTGCCCGCGCTGGGTAGCATGGGAACTGACAGCAGAAGAGACTCGCGGCAAGGTGTCGCGTGGGGGCGTTGATTTCAAGGAAGATACCAGCGTGCCAAAGGAGTATCAAGTCGCCTCTTGGGACTATAACGGCGGTGCGTACGGTCGAGGGCACATGTGTCCTGCAGGCGATATGAAGTGGAGCAAGGAAGCCATGCAGGATTGCCACTACATGACCAATATCTGCCCTCAGACCGCTGAGCTAAACAAGGTTTGGTGGGAGCATTTGGAGCGTGCTTGCCGCTCGTGGGCAAGGCAGGACGGCAGCGTTCAGATTGTCTGCGGACCAGTCTTCTCCGAGAATCCGAAGCACTTCGGCAAGAAGCACCGAATGGCTGTTCCCAAAGGCTTCTGGAAGGTTGTTCTCTCGCAGAAGAAGGGTAGGGAGAAGGCCATCGGTTTCTACTACACGAACGACAATGCCCCGCAACCCATGGAAGATGCTGTGCGGAGCGTCGATGACATAGAACGCATGACCGGCTTCGACTTTTTCTCCTCGCTGCCCGACAGCCAGGAGGACCGCCTCGAGGCCATGACCGACCTCCGCGCTTGGGACAAATAGGGGACTATTCTTCGAGGCCGTCGTACTGGCAGATTGCATGGCGCCAGGCAGCGGGGAAGGGCATGGACTGGTGGCGGACCAGGTCGTAGAGCACCATGACGGAGAGGCAGCGGCACTTCACTTCCTGCGTGTCGGTGTTGATGATGTCCTGATCCAACTGGAAACTCTTGTTGCCAATCTTCACGACGCGCGTTCTGGCTGAAATGTGCTCGCCAGCCTTGATCTGCGAGAGGAACTCAGCCTCTATCTTCACTACGACGATGGCAACTGTTTCCCAATCGACATTGGGGCAGACGGCTGCAAAATAGTCGGTCTTGGCTGTGTCGTAGAACTGGAAATAGATGGTGTTGTTGACGTGCCCGAACTTATCCACGTCGTTGAAACGAATCTGGATGGGCAACACGTGCCTGAAATCTGTACTCTTTTCTTGTATCATGATTCTCGTTCTGTTAATGTCTTAAGTTTGCTCCGGCAGAGGATGCGATGCTGGCTATCTTATCGACATTCATGCTGCTGGCACTTGCGTCGAAGATTTCCTTGTAGAGCCCGCCTTGGCGATAGACTTCCGAAGGCGAACCCGCCTGCACTACGCGCCCTTGCTGCAGGACGTATATCTGGTCGGCATCGATGATCTGGCCGATGTTGTGCGAAATGATGATGACGGTGCGGCCTTTCTTGATGGCATCGATGGAGGCTTTTATCTGTTCCGCAGCGATGGCGTCGAGGCTGGCCGTCGGCTCGTCGAGAAAGATGATGGGCGGGTTCTTGATGAACATGCGGGCAATGGCGATGCGTTGCTGCTGGCCTCCGCTCAATTGAAGGGCCGACGTCTCGAAGCCGTGTGGCAGAGCGATTATCTGGTCGTAGATATAGGCTTGTCGGGCCGCCTGCACCACATCTTCGTGCGTGGCTGTGGGGCAGCCATAGCGAATATTCTCCTCGATGGAGCCGTCGAAGATGTGGTTTTTCTGGAGCACCAGCCCCACGTTTTCGCGAAGCCACT
>ONSR01000106.1 GCA_900320565.1 uncultured Prevotellaceae bacterium | reverse complement strand
GAATTTTGAAGAGCCGCTCGGCGACGAAAGGAGACGCTTGCTAGAGCAAGAATTGAGAAAAGACCTGCATCAGTTTCTGCTGAGCATGAAGGAGGTGGATAATAGGATGCCGGAGTGTCCTGACGTGGAGGAGAAATGGGAAGAGATAGCCAAGGCATACATCCCCGATGGCATCCGCGAATTTCAGGATTTCCCGTCGGCCTCACTCGGCTGGATGATGTATATCGGCATGGCCGTGGCGAAGATGTGGGACACGGAGTGGGAGATTTATTCTAAGATTGAAGACCTCTATGCCTATATGCGTGACAAGCGGGGCTACGATGCGATGGATGAATACATCCGCGAGGAAGTGCTGCAGTTGCAGGGGGTGGACTACACTGTTCTGGAAAAGGTGACTGGCGAGTGTGCCTCGCGGGTCTATAATGCCCTGATGCACCAACGACTTGAACCAGGCACGAAGGAGGCCTTCAATGGCTACGTCGCCTGCCTGCACCAGCTCTATTTGATGGGAGCCGCTATGCAGTTGAAGCGTATGGGCTATCACATGACGAAAATGAATTGATTAGAATGATGAAAAGAATAATTGTTTATGCACTGCCAGCTTTATTGTTTGCTGGCTGCCAGACGAAGAATGCGACGGAAGCCGAGAGGTTTGACGCAAGCGTCAGGAAGGAGCTGCCCTTCGCCATCGACTCCCTATGCTGGCTCGATGGTGTAGATATGGCAACGTATCGGTTTGCTTGTCGGGACTATGTAGCGACAGCGCCTGACGCATTCATCGGACCAGATGGAGAACTGAATGTATATAAAACGACGATTTTGGAGAAGCCGATACGTCAGGCGGAAGATATGATATGGCGCAATGTCGTGGTGTCGAAGAAGAACCAGCGCATCATCTGCATTGACCGCTATCTGAGCGAAGGTCGCACGAAGGGCTTTGTCTATGTACTGCAAAGTGAATCGAAGCGGTTTCGGACGCTGGGGCCGTACCATTGGGATGTGAGCGACTCGCACAATATCGAGATGGCTGGCGGCATCCTTGAGCATCTGCGCCAACTGACACTGAGAAGGATGAAGAACGATGGGCGCTATACGGTACCTGCTTCGCAAAACGACTACTGGACGTTGATATTCCATGCCGACTCGCTCATGGACGACGGACTGTATGCAGAGGCGAAACAAGCGTATGATCTGGCGTTCACGGAGGACCGCTATATCCTGCCGAGCCATCTGTCGACGGTAGCAAAGAAGATGATGGGTATACACAAAGATGAAACAGCGCTCGACTATCTCAGCCATCGCGTCAAGATGGAGCAGGATTTCTACGAAGAGCCGCTGCACTCGACGTTCCCGCAACTGCGCGACACATTCGAGGTGCGCCAGCACAAGTGGGGCTACGACCTCGCCCAGAAGCAATATTTAGAGTGGATCTTCGAGCGCGACCAGTACAATCGTATGCTATGGTTCCTGGCCTCCAGCAAGCGCACGGAATCTCCTGAACGCATTGAGAAGCTCGCACGACGGGCAATGGATACGGACAGCACCAACCTTCAGTTGGTAAGCCGCATCTTGTCCGAAACGGGCTACCCACGAAAGTCGAAGGTGGGCGACTTCGCGTCGCAGACCGTCTGGATGATTATCCAGCATAGCGACTTGGGGCGCATCAAGCAGTTCCTGCCACAGTTGGAGGAAGCCGTCCGACGAGGCGATTTGGCCCCTGCCTACGTCGCCGCCACGAAAGACCGCATCGACATCCGCGAGGGCCGTCCGCAGAAATACGGTACGCAGTTCAATGCCCCATTGTTGGATGCGTCGCGTGTCAACGAGTGGAGAAAGGAGGTAGGATTGCCGCCAATGGAAGTAATGAATAAACGAGAATGAGCTTCATAAAGTACATAGCAGACGAGAGCCACTACAAGGAAGTCCTTACATTGGTTGAAAAGGCAAAGCGGACAGTGTGGATTGGTACGGCAGACATCAAAGATCTGTACGTCGATGACAAGCCGTTCCTTGCCTTGATAGCCTCTTTGCTGAAAAAGGGCGTGGAAGTCAGACTGATTCATGCCAAGGAACCGGGGACAGCATGGAGGGAGGATCACGAGAAGCATCCTGTTCTCTATGACGGCATGGAACGTGTGCTGTGCCCGCGAGTCCATTTCAAACTCATTATCATAGACAGTTCAATAGCCTACGTCGGCTCTGCAAACCTGACAGGCGCAGGCATGGGCATGAAGTCACCCAAGAAAAGGAACTTCGAGGCGGGCATCCTGACTGATGACCCAGAAATGCTTGATGCCGCCATCGAACAGTTCGATAATGTATGGATAGGCAAGTTTTGCAAGGACTGTGGCCGCAGGGAGTATTGTTCAGACCCGATTAAATAGTACCACATGCAGATAATAAGAGCAACAAAGACAGCAGAGCAAGCAGGAGCCTACTATGTTCGCATACAGGCAATGGCGCGGAAGCATCAGATTACGCTATATGCTGAGTTTGACGAGCATGACACGCCAGAGACCAAGTATATTGTGGTCGTTGATGACTATCTTCCAGTAGCCACTTGCCGGTTGTATGCCATAGACAATGAACGGGTAATGCTTGGAAGG
>ONSR01000038.1 GCA_900320565.1 uncultured Prevotellaceae bacterium | reverse complement strand
AAACTATATCGTCGGCCACGAGCTCGTCGTAGCTGACGCCTGCTGCAAACTGCATGGCATTGGCCGAATACTCCTGAATGTCGAGCAGACGGCCACGGCAATCTTCTGTATCATCTGCTCTGTCGTCATGGGCGGAAACTGCATGGTTGCTGCTGCAAAGTTAGTGATTTATTCTGTACTACCAAAGAAAATGAGGAGAAAAATGAGATAGAAGAAGATAGAGGAAGATATGTGGCTTCGCCACGAAGATAGAAGACGATACATTTGCCAGCTGCAAAAAGCTAATGTCCTCTATCTTCTTCTAACTTCCTCTAACTTCCTCTATCTTCCTACTGGTCGGGATTGGCCTCGAAGCCTTGATGGTGGAGCGGGAGGTCGCGCATGATGGTCTCGTAGCTCTGCTCGAGGACGCGTTGCACTTCCTCTGGACCTTGGCCTTCGGGCGTGATGGGAGCATGGATGATGAGGCGGAGTTTGTGCCATGTGACAAAGTTGAAGCCTCGCTGACGGGGCAGGACATCGAAACTTCCGTCGATGGTGATGGGCACGATGGGCAGTCCGAGCTCGTCGGCCAGCTGGAAGGCACCGCGACGAAACTTTGCCATGTGCCCCGTGAAGGTGCGTGCTCCTTCGGGAAAGACGACGAGCGACACGCCGTGACGGAGGACGGCGCGTGCCTGTTCATAGGTCTTGTGGATGGCTTTCGGCCCGCTCTTATCCACGAAGATGTGACCAGCGCTCTCGCTTGCCTTGCCGATGAGCGGAAGGCCTCGCAGCGACTTCTTCATCATCCAGCGGAAACTGCGACCGAGGAAGCCGTAGATGAGAAAGATGTCGAATGCTCCCTGATGGTTGGCGACGAAGACGTAGGACTGCTTCTTGTCCAGCAGTTCTCGTCCCTCAACTTTAACAGGCAGGAGCATCACCCAGCACATCAACCTGCTCCAAACCATTGCAGGATAATAACCCCAGGTTCTCGCCTTGCCCAATGTGCAACCGATGATGGTGACAATAGCTGTCAAGGTTGTTGCTATGATGATGATTGGCAGGGCGATAAGGAGTTGGTAAAGTCTGTAAAGAAGTTTCATGGTATCAGTACTCCTTCGCTTTTTCTTGGTATTCTTTCGCTTTCTTGATGTATTCCTTGACATAAGGATGTCCCAGGAAATATGGTGGAGCGTTCGTAATGATTTCTTCGAGTTGTGGTGTGAGAATGGGGTAGGGCAGACTGCTGGTCAGAATCATGAAGATGCCAGGCCCTAAAACATTGTTATAATTCGCGCGTATGAAATGTGTGATGAGCTGGTCGTTCTCTTCTGCCAACTGTTTCGACTGTTTGCCCAGTTCGAACAACCTCTCGTCATCGTCTGTCCCGTTCATGATCATCTGTGCCTCGAGGTGAGGTAACTCGGCCATTCTGGCATCGAGTTGTGTCTTGCGCTGAATGAAGCCAGAAAGGGTGTCGTTGAGGGGAGTACCGGTTGCGCTCTGTTGTGTCTCGCTGATGTTCAGGCTGACTTCTCCTTCTTCCAGTACGATAGGCATCACGCTCAAGTCCCCAAGGAAGACATTTGCCAGCATGGTTGAATCCATCCCGCCACCGAAGTTGAAGCGACCGTGCACCACTCTAGTCGAGTCGATGCTTTTCATCTCGCCATCTACATAGACCTTGAGCGTCAACACCTTGCCCTCCAGTTCATCCACATTCGATGAACCTCTCACCATATACTGGCTCTTGCAAGATATCAACGCCAACAAAGACGTCAAAAGCAGATAGAGGGACTTGTTCATTACTTATTTTACTTGTTTCGACTGACAAAGATACAAATAAAAGTTCATAGTTCATAGTCCTTATGAAAGAATTAAGAATTTTTATGATGATGAGGCACTGAAAAAGCCAACTGTCATCATATAACTATGCACTATGAACTATGCACTATGAACTATGCACTATTTACATCTTCGCCATAGCTTGTTCCAGGTCGGCAATGATGTCTTCGACATTCTCTATGCCAACGCTCAGTCGAACCAAGTCGGGAGCAATGCCGGCTTCCCTGAGTTGTTCGTCGCTGAGTTGTCTGTGAGTATGGCTTGCAGGATGCAGGACGCAGGTACGGGCATCTGCCACATGCGTCACAATGCTGATGAAATCGAGGTTGTCCATGAAGCGGATGGCCTCTTCCTTTGTGCCTTTCAGGCCGAAAGCAATCACACCGCAAGTTCCCTTCGGCATGTACTTCTGTGCCAAAGCATAGTATTTGTTCGAGGGCAGACCTGCATAGTTCACCCATCCCACCTTGGGATTCTTCTCGAGCCACTCGGCAACCTTCTGCGCGTTCTCGCAATGGCGAGGCATGCGGAGGTGGAGCGTTTCGAGTCCGAGGTTAAGGAGGAAGGAGTTCTGCGGAGCGGGAATGCTTCCCAGGTCGCGCATCAACTGGGCAACAAGTTTGGTGGTGTAAGCCATCTTGCCGAAAGCCTTCGTATAGGTCAATCCGTGATACGACTCGTCGGGTGTGCAAAGGCCGGGGAACTTCTCGGCGTACTTGTCCCAATCGAAGTTGCCGCTATCCACAACTACACCGCCTACTTGAGTTGCGTGACCGTCCATGTACTTTGTGGTGGAGTGCGTGACGATGTCGCAACCCCATTCGAAGGGACGGCAATTGATGGGTGTGGCGAAGGTGTTGTCCACGATGAGGGGCACACCATGCTTGTGAGCCATCTTGGCAAAACGTTCAATGTCAAAGACATTGCAACCGGGGTTCGAGATGGTCTCACCAAAGAAGCACTTCGTGTTGGGGCGGAAGCAAGCCTCAATGCGCGCATCGTCCCAATCGGGGTCAACGAAAGTGCACTCGATGCCAAGTTTCTTCAGCGTCACGCCAAAGAGGTTGAAGGTGCCGCCGTAAATCGTGTTGGCCGTAATGAAATGGTCGCCAGCCTGACAGATGTTGAAGATGGCGTAGAAGTTAGCAGCCTGTCCGCTGCTGGTCAGCACAGCCCCAACTCCGCCTTCCAAGGCAGCAATCTTCTGAGCGACAGCATCGTTCGTGGGGTTAGCAAGGCGGGTATAGAAATAACCGCTGTCCTTGAGGTCAAAGAGTCGCGCCATTTGGTCGCTTGTCTCGTAGCGGTATGTTGTACTCTGATAGATGGGAAGTTGTTGTGGCTCGCCCTTCCCAGGCTTCCATCCGCCGTGAATGCAGATGGTTTCAAGGTTTTTCTTTTTCATAATACAATGGTTTGTTTGATTTCTTTTTGTCGTGCAAAGGTACGAAGGTTAATTCAAAATTCAAAATTTATAAATTCAAAATTATTGCTGTCCGTTTAAAACAACCTGTTCTCCCGATTAATGGGCATTTTAAATGAATAGAATTGGCAAGGGCTTGGAAGGCTACTCTCAAGCGTATCTTATACTACTCTCCGTCTTATCCATACAGTAACTCCTGCGTAGCTCCTATGTTTCTCCTATCGTTGTCCGCTATATGTTCCCTATATGTCCGGTATATGTCCGGTAAAAAAAGCGGACATATACCGGACAAGTACCGGACAAGTACCGGACATATACCGGACATGAATATGAGCTATTACCTTGTTGCTTGCTTGATTCATTGGAGTTCTTCCTTTGTTGTGGTAGAGACAGAATGTGTTTATGCCTTGGTCGTGCATTTCTTCTCTGCAATAAAAGTTTTCTTATTCTCTTTTTTTCTTATTCTCTCATTTTCTTATTTACCACTTTTTTCTTACCTTTGCGGTTGAAATACATTAATTCGCTTGCTCTATGATTGTTCAGCATCCAATGCTTTGGTGTGCCGCTGCATTGATGGCGGGCATTGCCGTTGGACTGAACCACCCTTTGCCCTATTACTTGCCGACGCTTGCCATTTTTGTCATTGCCTGCACCTTGACAAGAAGAACAAAACACTTGCACGATGTTCTGACGCTCGTTGTTTGGCTGCTGTTGGGTTGCAGCAGGGCATCCGTCACGTTCTCTGGCACGGTGCCTGCGTGGCAACAATCTATCAGGCAGGAGGCAAGGACTGTGCAGACGAGCTTGGCAGCGCGACTGGAGCGGTCTGGTGTGTCGCCAAAGACTTTGGCGCTGACTTCTGCGCTGACTATCGGCAAGAAAGATGGTTTAGGGTATGAAACGAAGGAGGCTTACAGGAAGGTTGGGGCGGCTCATCTCCTGGCTTTGAGCGGCATGCATCTGGGCATCGTTTACGGAGTCTTGTATCTCGTCTTCATCGGTTGGGTTCGGCACAGCCGATGGCGTTGGTTCGCATTGCCCATCATCTTGTTGTTCCTTTGGAGCTATACCTTGATAGCGGGAATGCCAGTTTCTTTGACGAGAGCGGCTTTGATGCTCAGCATCTTTACCATTCTTTCCTTAATGCAATACGATACAGATCCGTTGCATGTGCTTGCCCTGAGTGCCATCGTCATTCTGCTGATTGCCCCCACTGACCTGCTTAGCATCAGCTTTCAGCTCTCTTTTGCCGCCATGCTGTTTATCCTCGCTCTATGGAGACCCGTTTCAGAAATGGTCCCCAAACTGCATTGGACAATACAGTTGTTGGCTGTTTCCTGCGTCGCGACTCTGGGGACAATGCCCTTGATTGCTTATTACTTCCACCGGATAGCTTTGTTAGGACCGTTGCTAAGCCTTGTTCTAATTCCGATGACAACGCTCATCGTTTACCTGACAATTGCCACAATGATTCTGCCCATCATGCCTCTGGGATGGTTGTTGAATGGTGTCGTTGCCCTGCAGGAACGGATTCTTGACTTTGCCGGTAGCATTCCGGGCTCGATGCTGACTGACATCTATCCCAGCATCCCAGTTGTGGCAATGATGTATGGGGCGATGCTCGTGGCCATCATTCGACTGCGAACCAGATGAGTTCCTTTTTCGGGTTTTCCCCTTGTGTATGTCGTGACTTTTTGATATCTTTGCATGCGAAACGGACTACTAACACCTCTTGCATTATGAGAAAGATCTTATTTATCATCCTCGTTATGGCTGCCGCAATACTGCAGGCCAAGGAAAACAGATGGCTGGTGAACGGCAATCACTCTGTTCAATGGGAAACTTCGAAGGGAGAACTGCCCTACAACGACCACATCGAGATGTCGGGCCTCAGAGCCTCCGTGGTTTATTACTGGGGCGTGGACGGAGGAAGGCGTTTCTCGATGGACCGCCACCTAGTGTTCCCCATGCTCAGAACTATTCCCAACAACACCCATGCAAGTTGGATGCCTCGTTGCGACGTAGACTTCCTCAAGGGCATGACGGCCAACAAACGCGCCATGAGTCCGCAGCAGGTTAAGGTGGTGACCATTGACGGCATTCTGAATGTTTCGGGTATCGTCAAGGGCGACGGCAACGACTTTGAGCTGATGTGCCAATTCTTCCCAAGCACTTCCAAGACTGCCGTTTGCGAGAAGTACACCATAAAGAACATCGGACAGAAGAAAGAGACGGTCCTGGTGCCCGCTCTACGTTGGGCTCGCACCACCAACAAGCAGGATGGTACTCGCGGCAGCTACTGCCTCTTGGCTCGGACAGAGTTCGAGGAGGACTTCAAGGCAACCTTGGAGCCAGGAGAAAGCACTTCCTTCTATTGCTCCATCCAAGCCTTTGCCTTGGCCGACGAACGCGAGATTGCGCTGGATGTAGAGCAGGAACTGGCGAACAGGAAAGCCTATGTGGACGAGGTCACCATGAAGAAGCTGCAGTTCCGTTGTCCTGACAACACGATACAGACGCTTTTCGAGATGAGCAAGATACGTGCCAGCGAGAGCATCTTCCACACCCAGAACGGCCTGATGCATGCACCAGGAGGCGAGTCGTATTATGCCGCGATGTGGTGCAACGACCAGGCTGAGTATGTCAATCCCTTCTTTCCTTTCCTCGGTTACGACAAGGGCAACGAGAGCGCGATGACCACTTGGCGGTGCTACCTCAAGCTAATCAATCCGGAGTACAAGTTCGTGCCTTGGAGCATTATTTGTGGTGGAGACGACGTGTTCGGTCCCTTTGACAGAGGCGATGCAGCCATGCTGGCCTATGGAGCAAGCCGCTATTGCCTGGAAAGAGGGGAGCGTGACATCGCACAGCAGGTCTGGCCTCTGATTGAATGGTGCCTGGAGTATTGCCATCGGCGCATCAACCAGAATGGTGTGGTAGCGAGCGAGGGCGATGAACTTGAGCATCGTTTGCCAAGTGGGGACGCCAATCTGTGCACAAGCAGTCTTTATTACGATGCACTTATCAGTAGTGCGTATCTGGCAGAGGAACTGGGCAGAGGAAAGCAGGAAGCAGCGACCTATAGGAAGCAGGCTGCCGAGTTGCGACAGAACATTGACAAGTTCTTCCATGCAACTGTGGAGGGCTACGACACCTATCGCTACTATGAGGGCAACGATGTGCTTCGCTCCTGGATTTGCATCCCTTTGACTATGGGCATCTACGACAGGGCTCAGGGCACTTTGCAAGCCATGTTCTCGCCACAACTCTGGACGGAGAACGGCATGCTCAGTCAAAGTGGCGACAAGATATTCTGGGACCGCTCCACGCTCTACGGGTTCCGCGGTGCCTTTGCAGCAGGCTATGCGGACAAGGCGCTGGAGTACCTGAAGAAGTTCAGCACTTTCCGCTTGCTTGGAGAACATGTTCCCTATGTTGTGGAGGCTTGGCCCGAAGGTGGTCAGCGCCACCTTTCTGCTGAGAGTGGACTGTATTGTCGCATCGTCACAGAGGGTTTGCTTGGCTTCCGTCCCACAGGTTTCAGGAGTTTTACCCTCACGCCGCAAATGCCGACAGAGTGGAACGAGTATAGCCTCAGCAATATTTATGCATGCACAGACCAGCCTATCAATATCTCTGTGCAGCGCTCAAACGGAGGTAAACTCCTTGTAAAGGTTGAGAAGAACGGCAAGACCATCAAGACCTACAAAGTGAAGCCTGGAGAAACAGTTAGGATTAACGCAAGATAATCGGTCGTTTCGCTTTGATACTCTTGGCCATCACTCGGTTGATGACAAGGGGGAGTTAAAGGGAAGTGGCATAGAAATCCTGTTCGCATTGGACTGCGGCCAGTTCTTTCAATAGGGTAGCATACTTCTTAGCAACGGCTTCTGCAAAGCGACAGCCTTTCTCGGCAGAAGCCATACGAGGATTGCCAATGCCTGTATCCTCTGTAACAAGCGTCCAATGGCGTGGCAGCCAAGCGGTTTTCTCGCGAAGGCTTTGCAGAGCAAAAGGATAAGCGAGGCCTGAACCTGCTTCGCTGAGGTTGACAAGTTCGGGATGATAATGCATCATAACGGATGTCTCCAACTCGTCGGCATGGTCGCCCGGGTTGTCGAACCATTCCTTTGCAGGCAAAACGGCGAACCATTCACTTGAAAGGATAAAAAAGTCGGGATAATCAACCGCTAAATCGCGGATCATGCCCTTGAAGGTATTGCCGCCATGTCCATTGATAATTAGAAGTTTACGAAAGCCTTGGTGATGAAGCGAAGCAACGGTATCGGCAAGGATGGCACACTGTGTGTCTTGTCGGTAATGGATGCAGAACTTCAGGTCACGCTGTCCAGGGTTTTGTGCGCCCATCGCCACAGGCGGCAGCACCATTGTGCGGATACCATAGTCATCAAGAGCGCGTTGGGCAGCATCAACAGCCACATCATGGGAGAGAATGGCATCGGTGAGGTATGGAAGGTGCAAGTTGTGGGGTTCTGTGGCACCCCAAGGCAGGATGACTACATCATAGTCAAGAGGACGTGTAACGCCGTAGGCAGATACACTCAAATCAATTTCGCGGTTCATGGTCTTTTGGAAATAGTGGAGGATATGGGAATGATGAGGCTTCTTTAGTCATTAGAGAGGTCGGCCAACATCTGACGATAGACGGTCAGGACTGTGCTCTTGCGGATGAAGCCTACGAAAATGCCCTCTTCATCTACGACGGGCAGCGTCCAGGCGCCTGTTTTGTCGAATACGCTGACCACCACTTCCATCGGGTCGTTCACAGAGAGAAGGGCCTCGGGCTGCGTCATGAGTTGCGAGACGGCGAAGTTTCTGTACAATTCTGTACGGAAGACAAGGTGACGGATGTCATCCAAGTAAACTGCTCCGACGAACTGCATCTGCTTGTTCACGACGGGGAAGACGTGGTTCTTGCTGTTCGAGACTTGAGCAGCGACATCGCCCAGATTCATGTCGGGATAGAGGACTTGGTCGTAATGCTGAATGACGCTGTCCATGCTCATGAGGGTTAGGATGGACTTGTCTGTGTGGTGAGTCAGTAGTTCGCCTCTTTGTGCAAGCCTCATCGCATAGATGCTGTGCGGCTCGAAGTACTTGATGGTGAGGTAGGAACCCGTCGCCACTATCATCAGCGGCATGAAGAGGGCGTAACCTCCCGTCAGTTCGGCGATGAGGAAGATGCCCGTCAAGGGTGCATGCATCACGCCGCTCATCAGTCCGCACATGCCCAACATGGCGAAGTTCCTTTCCGGAATGTCGATGCCAAGCACGTCGTACATGTTCCAGAGCCTGCAGAAAATGAAGCCGCAGATGCAGCCCAGGAACAGACTGGGCGCGAAGATACCGCCGCAGCCACCGCCTCCGTTGGTCGCCGTTGAGGCAAACACCTTGAAGACGACTATAAGGAAAAGGTAGATGAGCAAGTGATTAGAGCCATAGAAGAGCGACCTATCCATCGCAGTATCCCAGTCGGCTTGTCCGTTGCCGTTAAGCAAAAGGGTGATGAGGTCGTAACCTTCGCCGTAGAGCGACGGGAAAAGGTAGATGAGCAGGCTCAGCATGGCGGCTCCCAAGAGGAACTTCTTATAGCGACCTTGCAGCTTGCGGAAGATGCCTTCCAGGAAGTTCATGGTCCTCGTGAAGTAGAGCGCCACCAGTCCACAAACGATGCCGAGGGCCAGATAGGCTGGGATGCGATTGACCGAGAAGGCGTCTTGCAGATGGAACTCGAAGATGGGATTGGTGCCGGAAACCGCGAAAGTGAGACCCACAGCCGTCACACTCGTGACGAGCAACGGCAAAAGGCTGGTCATGGTCAAGTCCAACATCAGCACTTCGAGCACAAAAACGAGGCCGGCTATCGGGGCTTTGAAGATGCCAGCAATGGCTCCAGCAGCTCCGCAACCTACCAAAAGCATCATGTACTTATTGGAGAGTCGGCAAACCTGACCAAGACTGCTACCTATCGCGCTGCCAGTCAGGACGATAGGCGCCTCGGCTCCCACACTACCGCCAAAACCAATCGTAATGGCAGAAGCCGCCACGGAAGTCCAGGTATTATGGGGTTTGATGCGACTCTGTTTGCGGGCAATGGCAAAGAGAATCTTCGTGACGCCATGACTTATGTCGTCTCGAACGATGTATTTGATGAAGAGCATCGTCAACCAAATGCCGATGACGGGATAGACGAGGTAGAGCCAGTTGGCGCCAGTCTCGACAAACTCGTGCGTCAATAGGTCCTCAATCTGCCCGATGAGCCACTTTAGGAGCAAACCCGCACAGGCAGTGAAGATACCGACAAGGAAGCTGATGAGCAGCACGAACCTGCCCTCAGAGAAGTGTCTGCGGCGCCAACGGATAAGCCATGCTATGGAGTTACGATAATTCAAAATTAAAAATTCAAAATTCAAATTTATCTTCTGACTTAAGCATTCCCCCTAAGGGGGGGTAGGGGGTCTATTTCCTTATTATTTGTATGCGGCCGTCGAGGCTTAACTTGATGATTTGGCTGGGTTTCGACTTGCTTGTATCGTTTTGGCGGGACAGCATGATGTAATCCACGCCCTGCTTTATCTCGTCGGAAATCTCGGCAAAACAAGCGGGCGATGGCTCGCCGCTAATGTTGGCGCTCGTGCTCACGACAGCCTTCTGGAAGCGGTAGCAAAGTTCGTGGCTGATGGCTTCCTTGGTGACACGAAGTCCGATGCTGCCGTCCTCGGCAATGAGGCTTGGGGCAAGACCGGAAGCGCCGTCGAGAATGAGGGTAAGCGGCTTTTCGGCAAACTCAATGAGGTCCCAAGCTACATCTGGCACCTGCCGAAGGTAGCGTTGCATCCTGTCGGCACTATCCACCAGGCAAATCATCGCCTTCGAGTCTTCGCGCCTTTTGAGTTGGAAGATTCTACGGACAGCTTCCTCATTCGAAGCGTCGCATCCAATGCCCCATATCGTGTCCGTCGGGTACAGGATAAGTCCGCCCTGCCTGAGCGTCTGCACCGCAGTCTTGATGTCTTCTGCAATCTCTTTCTGTGTCATGCCTCTGTTTTCTAATCGCCTGCAAAGGTACGGCTTTTTTGACAAATACGGCGAGAAATGCCTACTTTAATTAAAAAATATAGGAAAAAGGAAGCGAAGAAACAGATATTATCGTAACTTTGCGGAGAAAGAAAGCCTACGACAATACTATCAAGCCATGAAACAAACCGTCATCTCCCTGCTGCTCGTCCTCCTTTCCTTGCAAATGGCATGGTCACAAGCCAGTCCTGCACAGAGGTTGCGCAACGCGAAAGACAGGGAGCACGTCTTCGTCGCTGCTCATCGCGCCGACTGGAAGTATGCCCCCGAGAACTCCCTGCAAGCTCTGAAGAACGCCATCTTCTTCGGCGCCGACATCATCGAGACAGACGTCCGCAGGACAAGCGACGGACATTTCATCATGATGCACGACGCCACAGTCAACCGCACGACAAACGGCACAGGCACCATCAGCCAGATGACACTCGACGAGATACGCACCCTGCGACTCAAGACGAACTGGGGCCAAAGCACGCAATTGCCAGTGCCAACGCTCGACGAGTTCATCGAAGAGGCTCGCGGACGCTCCTGCCTCTATCTCGACAAGGCCGGCATCGACCTGCCGGGCGCAGAAGAGGGAAGCACCGTACGCGCCTTGCTGCAAGTGCTCCGCAAGCACGGCACGCTCGGCGAGACAATGTTCGTGCTCGACTGGCCTTACGCCAAAGCTCGCCGCATCTTCGGCACCGCCCTCGACAGCGTCATTTACTGCCCCGTCATTGACGACCGCATAGAGGGCCTCGCCAATTACGTCGAGGAGTACATCCGCGAGCTGCACCCCGTGGCCTTCCAGTTCCGCATGGCAACGACAGAAAGCGAGACCTCCCGCCAGCTGCATCGCGTCTTGTCTTCCGGAAGCAGAGCTTTCACGGCAGCCACTTGGCCACAGCACACTGCCGGACACGACGACCTCGTCTCCATCTTCCAGAGTCCGTCGGCAGGCTGGGGCTGGCTCGTGGAGCAAGGCTTCACCATCCTGGAGACAAACTTCCCAAAGGACCTCATCGACTACCTCCGCACCGAGCGAAGGCATTGAGACAAAAAAATAACAGCTTGCCCAACGTGGGCAAGGCTCTTGAAAAATAAAAACACGTATGTTCAGGGCGGGCAAGAGTGCGATGAAAAAAGAAATCCCTTGCCCGTGGTGGGCATGGGATTTCAGAACTCTGAGGTGAAGTGGAACCTGATATGCTCGAAGTCCTGTTGGGCCATTTGCAGGACGTAGCCTGAATCGGCGAGAAAGACGTCGCGGCCTTCGCGGTCGCGGGCCATGTACTGATGCTTGCGCTTCTTGAAGGCTTCGAGTTCGCTCTCGTAACCCGGCATGGCTTCCACCCAGCAGGCTTTGTAGAGACTGATAGGCTCCCAGCGGCACTTGGCGCCGTATTCGTTCTCGAGGCGGTACTGGATGACTTCGAACTGCAACTGACCGACGGTGCCGATGACCTTGCGATTGTTGAACTGATTGATGAAGAGCTGAGCCACGCCTTCGTCCATGAGCTGGTTGATGCCTTTTTCCAGTTGCTTGGTCTTCATGGGGTCGGCGTTCTCGATGTATTTGAACATCTCGGGCGAGAAAGAGGGCAGACCGCGGAAATGCAGGTTCTCGCCTTCTGTCAGCGTGTCGCCAATCTTGAAGATGCCGTTATCGGGCAATCCGACAATGTCTCCCGGCCAAGCCTCGTCGATGGTCTCCTTGCGTTGCGCCATGAATTGTGTGGGACTGGAGAAACGAAGCGTCTTGCCTTGACGAACATGAAGATAAGGTGCGTTGCGGACGAACTTGCCGGAGCAGACTTTGCAGAAAGCGATGCACGAGCGATGGTTCGGGTCGATGTTGGCCGTTATCTTGAAGATGAAACCCGTGAACTTCGGTTCGTCGGGCGTAACAGTCCTTTCCTCAGCAACGGTTGGACGGGGACAGGGAGCAATCTGAACGAAGCAATCGAGCAGTTCCTGTACGCCAAAGTTGTTCAAGGCTGAGCCGAAAAAGACCGGAGCAACATCTGCATCAAGATAGGTCTGCACGTCGAACTCAGGATAAACGCCATCGACCAGTTCGAGGTCTTCGCGAAGTTTTTCTGCATCACGCTCACCAACCCTTTCGTCGAGTTCCTGGCTGTTGATGTCCACCTCGACCTTTTCCGTCACCTTCTGCTTGTCGGGCGTAAAGAGGTTGAGGTTCTGCTCGTAGATGTTATAGACGCCCTTGAACTTGGCACCCTGATTGATGGGCCAAGAGAGAGGACGCACACTAATTTGCAGCTCTTCCTCCAACTCGTCGAGCAGGTCGAAGGGGTCTTTGCCTTCGCGGTCCATCTTGTTGATGAAGATGATGACGGGCGTCTTCCTCATGCGGCAGACTTCCATCAGCTTTCGCGTCTGAGCCTCAACGCCTTTCGCGCTATCGACCACAATAATGGCACTATCGACGGCCGTTAGGGTGCGGAACGTGTCCTCGGCAAAGTCCTGGTGACCTGGGGTATCGAGGATATTTATTTTATAAAGCGGACTCTCTGTCTCCCCTCCCTCACGGGAGGGGTTGGGGGTGGGTCTGTAATCAAACTCCATGACGGAGGTTGTCACACTAATGCCACGCTGCTTCTCGATTTCCATCCAGTCGCTGGTGGCGGTCTTGCGTATCTTGTTGCTCTTCACGGCACCAGCCACCTGAATCTGTCCACCGAAGAGGAGCAGCTTCTCGGTAAGGGTTGTCTTACCAGCATCGGGATGCGAGATAATGGCGAAGGTGCGACGACGCGCTATTTCATTTACCATTGATTATATTTCAAAATTTATAAATTCAAAATTCAAGATTGCTTCGCCTTCTCTTCTCCGAGGAGGAGCAGTTCGCTGATGGGCTTCAAGGCTGCTTGGGTACTTGCTGAGAGTTCTTTGCCCTGCATTCGAAGCAGTGTGGCGCCGTAGAGGGCATCGATGCAGTTCTCCATTTCGGATTTGTCCTTGTTGTTGCCTTGCGTCCTCAAAGCCACGATTTGCGGCAGAGCCTTGTAGTAGGCAGACTTGTACTCCTGCTCGTCGTTGTCGGCTAGGAGTTCCTTGTGGTGGTCTTCGAGGAGGTCGAGGGTGTTCTGCACTACACGGACATGTCCCGCCTGTTCCTTGCCTTCTTCCTTCATCATGCGAGCAAGGGACTCGTACCATTCCTTTGCCTCCTTCATCTGCGCCTCGTCGTATCCGAAACGCGGCAAGTACTCGGCAGCGATGCGTTCGGCATCAAGTCCGTATGCACGAATCAAGTCCTCCACCTGATACATATATATAAGGTAAGCACTGACGCTTTGGCTTCTGAGTTTCTTTGCGATAAACACCTTGTTTATTTACGATTTGACGATTTACTATTTACAGCGCGGTAGCAAATTTTTCACTCTTAATTCTTCATTCTTCATTTACCTGAACAGCGTATAGAAGAGTCCTACCACAGATGCCACCATGACCAGCAAGCCGAGCAAGCGGTTCAGTAGGCTGATGGTACTCATGTCGAAGCGCGAGCCAAGACGATTGAGTGCCGTCGTCAAGATGAGCCACCAGACTATTGCGCCTGTCAGCACGCCTATATATCCGATGCTCTGCTCTATCGGATGCTCTGGCACGACGAAGCCGACCCGAGCAAATAGGGCGAGGAAGAGGAAGACGATGAGCGGATTGCTGACCGTAATGGCAAAGCCCGTGAAGGCATTGTGCCAAAGCGTTCCTCGCTTGCCACTCGACTTATGTGGCTCGGCTGGTTTCGTGTAGTAGGTGTAGGCTCCGAAGCAGAACAGCAGGATGCTGCCCAGTATCTTGAGGTAGAAGATTGTCGTGGGCCGCTCGACGAAGTCCATCACCAGGCTCATGCCCAAACCCGTCATCACAGCGTAGATGAGGTCGCTCACAGCAGCCCCACAGCCCGTAGCAAAACCGTACCAGCGGCCCTTGTTGAAGGTACGCTGAACGGTCAGCACCCCGACAGGTCCCATCGGTGCGCTTGCCACGATTCCCACCACCATACCTCGCACGGCAAGGTCGAGGGCGTTGACTGATTCAATCCACAACACTGAGCTAAGAGTTAAGAATTAAGAGTTATGAGTTAAGAGTTAAGAATTTTGCGGGTGCAAAGATACAACAAATAATTCATAATTCATAATTCATAATTCATAATTAAAGACATTTTGGCCTATAAAGGACAAAAAATAGCATGACGACAAATAATTTTTCACTTTTCACTTTTCAATGTTCAATTTTTTTCCTAACTTTGTACAGAAACTATGCGTTTTTGTTCTCTTTAGCGACCAAAACTTGCTTATAAACATTAAAATTATATATACATTTAACACTAAACTAAAACAATGGACAAAGTGAAACCTTATGTAATTGGTGTGGACCTGGGTGGTACCAACACCGCATTCGGAGTCGTTAACGCTCGTGGCGAGGTCGTTGCAGAGAACAGTATCAAGACGCAGCAGTACAAGACCGCTGAAGCCTTCGTCGAGGCTGGCGTGGCTTGCCTGAAGCCCCTTCTGGCACAGATTGGCGGAGCTGACCAAGTGCAGGGCATGGGCATCGGTGCTCCTAACGGTAACTACTACAACGGCACCATCGAGTTCGCTCCCAACCTGCCTTGGGCTCACGAGGGCATCATTCCTCTGGCCGACATGTTCAACAAGGCAACAGGCATTCCCGTGAAGCTCACCAACGACGCCAACGCCGCAGCAATGGGCGAGATGGCCTATGGCGCAGCTCGTGGCATGAAGAACTTCATCGTCATCACCCTCGGAACAGGTGTGGGCAGCGGTATTGTCGTAAACGGACAGATCGTCTATGGTAGCGACGGTTTTGCTGGCGAGCTCGGTCACGTCATCATGGACCGCACAGAGAAAGGTCGCAGCTGTGGTTGCGGACGTACTGGCTGCCTCGAGGCTTATTGCTCCGCTACTGGTGTGGCACGTACCGCTCGCGAGATTCTTGCCACCACCGACCGTCCCTCTCTGCTTCGCGACAAGCCAGCAGAAGAGATTGAGTCTCTCGACGTCAGCATCGCAGCAGGCAAGGGCGATGAAGTTGCCAACGAAATCTTCCAGTTCACCGGCAAGATGCTGGGCGAGGCTTGTGCCGACTTCGCAGCCTTCTCCAGCCCCGAAGCATTCATCTTCTTCGGCGGATTGTGCAAAGCAGGCGACCTCATCATGAAGCCCATCGAAGAGGCCTACAACAAAGCCGTGCTCAAGATTTTCCAGGGCAAGGCTAAGTTCCTCGTTTCCGGCCTGATGAACGCCAACGCCGCCGTCCTCGGCGCCAGCGCCCTGGGTTGGGAAGAATAAAAGCCCCTCGGGAATTCAAAATTAATTAATTCAAAAATCAAACAGCCCCTTCGCTCATTAGGCGAAGGGGCTCTTCTTATTACATGCTCTATAGACCAGTTCATGTCGTTACAGTTCACATATGGTATTACATAATCTATAGGCATAGATTTTCGAATGTTTAATTTGTTTTACAGAAAAAATGAGAACAGAAACAGTATATGTTTCATAATGTGGACACTAATGCCTTTCTGAATCTAATATAAAGATTATTAGTGATGATGAAGAGTTATTCTAGGCGTGTGACCCGTGCTTGTATTTCCGTGTGACCCGCTTCCCACACAATTATGGTTTGCTTGAGCACAAGAGTATCGTTCTTCTCCTCGTAGTCGTTTCGATACCTTATATTGATATCATATCTGTCGGTTGGCCGGCGTGCCCTGCCTTTGAACTGTGTCAGACGCATAGTCTTACCGTCAAAATATGCCGTACCAGTCACCTCGCCTACATTATATACATTGCCGGCATACATATACTGCTTTTTCTTTTTGTTCCTGCTAAATACAATGCGGTAAACTCTTCTGCCCGCAGAATCTTCGATGCGGGAAACAGAATAATTGTAATACTGCTGTGTCATGCCATACTCCACAAGTGGATAGAGTAGATTCTTCATGTTTAGGCCTAAAGACCCTCCGCTATGTAAAGAGTAAATCATGGGCACATAGGTAGGACTCATCCGTGCAAAATGCTTAAGATATCGTTGAATTAAGATGCTGTCTACTTCAGTCAAGTCGTATTGTCCGTCGTAGACGAAATTTTCTGTAAAAACAGAGATGTTATCAAAAAAATCCATGCCGGCATAAGGCGAGACAACACACCTGGCTGTGAATGGTGCTAACGAATCATGTCGGAATGTTGCACTAACATGATATTTATATTTTTCATTGATTTTATTCATGTCTTTGTCATATTGCTTTATGACCAGTCTTAGCACCTTGCTTGCCTGTGCCGATTTGAGTGGAATAACGGAAAGTGAACTCAGGGAGTCCTTCTTCTCGTTCGGGGAAGAGAACTCCTGAGGTTCCTGCGCTACGACTAAGTCAGCCAAGAGTAGGAGAGTCGAAAAGAAGATAGTGTGATTAGTCATTGGTGGTATTCTGAAGGAACATAAACATAGAGCAGGGGTTACTTAGAGATCCCAGAGTGCTATTATATTCGCCGTCATTTGAGTCAACATACTTTTTAATTGTCCCAAACAATACCCATCCTCCAGTCCAGCTACTTCCCAAATGGTTAAACTCACTTAGTGTGTAGGGATTCTTTCTTGAACCTTTTCTGCCATAATAATAACGTTTTAATGATTAATAATATTGTTATAAGGGATTAATAATCCTTCGTTTAATAGTATTTGTATTTCTGTCAGCCAAAGAGTACGCATCTCTTCTGAACTATTTTTGGCGATAAGCTTGTTCAATAATTCATAGGCTTTCATCGAACTCACGTTATAATAGGTTGTTCCATCCAAACCTTTTGCCAAAAGAATGAAAGAAATGAGGCTCGTGTGCTATCTTTGCTTTTCAAACTCAGACTTGCAAGGCAGGACTTCTTCCAAACGGCCTATTAGATGAGATTTGCCAACAAGGAAATTATCGCGGTACTCATCATTGAGTGCTATCACATCACAACCTGCAAAATCAAGGGCTCGGATACTATTCTCATCGCGAAGTGCGCTGAATCGCGTTTTGATGTTTCCTTTCTGAAGCAATCCATTCTTCATGAGACTTAACGGATAGATGAGCCAAGTTAGGTTCTTGCTTTCTCGGAATCTTGAAAGGGACTCTTCTATCTCTTGATGGTACATTTCCATCACTTTCAAGTTTTCTGACTTTAAATGTGGCACAATAGCATGGTCACAATAAAGTGCAAGGAAATAAGTATCTATCTTAGTGACATGCTGAGGACAGATTAGCAGGTTCGAGTTAATGATAGTCCGAGTGTAAGTCCAATCCATAAGCTTGTATTTACCCATTTTCAACTTAATCCCATTCTCTGTAAAGAAATCCTCTGGTTTTAAACTCCTCATAACGATGTAATCGTCGCAAGCATACAGGTAATGTTCGCTCAGTCCTTCTATGTGAGGAATGTACAGGTCAATGACGTTGGAGTTGAAGATAGGCAGATATTCTTGGGGCACTATTTCCCAGTCCCATACAATGTGTACTCTTTCATGTTGTGTGTTCAGCCATTTAGGGATTTGACTTTCAGAAACAGACATTACTATATAGATGTCCCTTATCCAAGGCATGTATCTTTCTATGCTGCGAAGTTGATAGCGCAGTGTCTCCCAGTCTCGGAAACGCGTTGCGTTATTGCTCCAGTCAATCTTGGCAGATACATACTTCTTATACTCAACGAGCCAGTTCCCGTCGCTACAATCCACAAACGGTATTACATAATCTATGGGCATAGATTCTGCGAATGCTTAGCTTGTATTACAGGGGAAGAAGAATTGAGAACAGAAACCGTGCGTGTTTCATAAGAGTCAGGTTTATTTGTTATATCATGGAAGTCTCTGAGCTTGATACTTCGACGTCAAATAGCCGTCAACAAAAAGTGTTCTTTCTTCCTGTTTGACGACAAGCGTGTCGCCGACTTCTTCAAAAGCAGTTTGTTCGCGAATACAAACCGTGTGGGAGAGGAGGCCATCTTTGTCCTGTCTTCCTAAGACGTCAAAAGATGAGGGTTGAATCAGGTCAGTCTTGATTTGTATCACGCGGAGTGTCTTTTTGTCAAAATACGCTGTGCCATCAAATTTTGTGCCATGAAAGCCATATCCTATGTTTTTCTTTGGAGAGAAGTCCACACGATATACGCCCCTGCCAGATTCATCGCTGATGCGGTACACTTTTATATGATGCATACTCATCCATCTCTTAAATTCATGAAATACAGGCACCGTATAAAAGTAATTATCTTCCTGCATACATATCAATAAGCTACTCTCAAGGAGATCCCTCAAGACAAAATACACCCTAGCCGTGTCGTTAAGGTTTTTCGGGAGTATTGGCCCCTCATAGTGGAATTTCTCTCCTTTTCCCGTCGCTTTAATCTTTATGTTTGCAATAGCATGAAGAATGCATCTGGAAGTGGCCGGACTGGAAGTATGCAGGTCTGTGGTGTACATTGTCTGATACATGCAGCGGACAGGCTCTTGCTTTGAATCGAGTATGACCTGTTCTATAATGCTGTCCAGCAGTTCCTTCGGATGCTTAATCGGGACGATGGACATCGCGCTGATAGAATCCTCCATCTCTGTGTCCCAGTAAGCGGAGTCTAACGGCACTTGGCTATTAGCCTGTATCGCCCAAAGCAGGAATATGAAGGGTAGTAATCGTTTCATTGTTTTATTTCTTGTCTGATTCCTTGCCACAAATGTTATCATGGAAGCCTTTGAACTGTATACTTTCCCGTTATTTGGTTATCTAATGAAAGAGTGGAATCAATCTGTTTGACAACAGTTGTGCCGTCGACTTCATCGAAATCCATCCGATAGTGTTGGCAGATAATGTGGGAGAGGAGGCCATCCTTATCCTGTCTGCCCGTAATGTCATAGGAGGTGGGCCCGATTTTGTCTGTTTCGATTTGTTGAATATGGAAGTTCTTGTCGAAATATGCCGTACCGTTAAATTTTGAGCCGCAATAGCCATATCCTATATGTTTCCTCGGAGAGAAGTCCACACGACAATAGCCATATCCTATATGTTTCCTCGGAGAGAAGTCCACACGATATACGACTCTGCCCTTTTCATCGCTGATGCTGTACACTTTTATATGATGCAGACTAACCAAATATTTCAAGCCTTGAATTACTGTCCTCTCGGAATCAGTCTGCACCATTCTCAACATATAATACTCCACCAGATAGTCCTTCAAATCATAATACGCATAAGTTGTGTCTCTGAGGTTTCTTAGGCGACGTGGCCCATCAAAGCGAAATTCCTCTCCTTCTCCTGTTGCATGAATCTGTATGTTTGCAACAGCATGAATGATGCAACTGGAAGTGGTCGGACGGGAAGTATGTAAGCCAGAGGTCTGCATACTTGCAGCGAACACGCTTTTGCTGCAAATCGAGTACGACCTGTTCTACGATGCTGTCCAGCAGTTCCTTCGGATGCTTGATAGGGACGATGGACATCCCGCTGATAGAGTCTTCCATCTCCACCATCAGCTTTGCGGAGTCAGGAAACTCTTGGCTGGAAACAGACAAGTCTGCGAATAGCAGTATTATTATAAATATAATATTGCGGATAATCATATTTGATAATACTCCATTGGGATAGTGTATCTTCCATCTATTGAATATTCGAGCTGTTCACTGTCGCGTTGAAAAACAATGGTACCATGAATTGCTACTTCATATGGAGCTACCCATGTCGTATATAAGTTGTTCTGAAGGACACAATATCTATAATTGGTCATTTTCGCTGAAACAGTTACTTCTGACAAATCGTTTTGCCCCTGAGTATTTCCTTCTGTCCAAGATATATGCAATTCACCGACCGAATTATAATTATTACCATTGTTATTATTATTGTTGTTGTTTTGGCTGCGATCCACAATACCTCCGACTTTATAATTGCCAGCACAGATAGGGAACCCTTCGGACGAAAGTTCGCCACTACCGCTACCAGAACCGTAGGCAGGACAAGAACCACTGTATGCTCCAGAACCATATCCAGAACCATATCCACAGCCGCAGCCGCAGCCGCAGCCACAGCCGGAACCGAAATCCAATATTAAATTATAATTTTGCATATAATGAGCCTGTCCATTAGAATCTTGTACCCATCCTCCTTCCCAGATTCCATTTGAAATCATTTCATTGTATATAAACATAGAGCAGGGATCACTTTGAGTTCCCAGAGTGCTATTATATTCGTCGTCATTTGAATCAACATATTTTTTAATTGTCCCAAACAATACCCATCCTCCTAGCCAGATGTGATTTTGCGTCATCTCGTTGTAGAGGTCACCGGGTACAGGATTGCCCTTCGTGCAAAAACCAGTATAGGTCACGGTTTTAAACCTGTTCCTATAAATGACATAATTCTCGCTTTCTTGTACCCATCCTCCAGTCCAACTGTCTGAACCAATTCCATTATATTCACTCAGAGTGTAGGGGTTCTTTCTTGATCCTTTTGCTGCCATAATAATAACGTTTTAATGATTAATAAAATTGTTATAAGGGATTAATAATCCTTCGTTTAATAGTATTTGTATTTCTGTCAGCCAAAGAGTACGCATCTCTTCTGAACTGTTTTTGGCGATAAGTTTGTTCAATAATTCATAGACTTTCATCGAACAGCCCTTCAGTTGTTCCAGAACTTGATGCTCTAATTCATACAGGACATACTCTTTCCTCGTTTTGAATGAAAGCATAGGAACGACTGCAACCTTCTCTATCGGAGCATCTTCTTTGCATGACAATCGTTTTCTCATTATCCGTATTGCTTCCTCGTCCCATGAGTCCAGTACATCAAAGCACTTCAGATAGGGGTTGCAACAGACGCAGATGTCGTTTAACTTATCTTTGTGGAAGGAAAGCCTTTTACCATTAATACATCTCCGTTCCACTTCCAACAGGTCTTCCCAAGAAAGTGTGCTCCAATCCATTTCTGCCTTGTTCAAGAAATCAATAAATGCTTTGATAGGTATGTCAGTGTTTGTCATTAGTAAACAGACCCCCCCTTTTGTAATACCTCTCTGGTAATGATGAGGATAAAGGGACAGGATTTGCTTATAGTAGTCGGGATACAAAGTCATGAAAGTTTCAACGAAGGTCTCTATTACTTCCATGTTCCTTTTATGCCCACCCAGCAGATGAAAGAATCCTTTCTCTTCGTACCTGCTCAGTTGGCAAAAGCCTGCAACAGTATAACCATTGTCGTTGAATACCTGAGGGAATATGGTACTCACGGGTATATTTTCTTCTTTGGCTTTATCTGCAAAAAGCATCTGCTCAAAGAGCAAATTAAAGTTTCCATTCAGGTATGTAGCTTTGTTCATGTCGCAGACAGCAAGTGCCTCCTTACAATAAGAATGAATGAATGCCATATCATTGCCTCCGAACAGTCCCATATTATAGGAAGCGATAGACTCTTCCCTCAGCCCTACCTCTAAATACTCTGGAAGTTCTATAACCGAACCCTCGAAGAGTCTATCCATTATCTTCCGATAATAGGTTGTTCCAATCTCCCTGTTCTGTGCAATGAGCGGCGCATCCATAATATCCTCTGATACAGGCTTGGGCAGATAGACATCTCCATCGACATGCAGGAAGGGCTTTGTCTGTAGCGAATAGGTCTTTATTTTTGCGTATGCCCAATGCTGCGGCAGGCAGAGATGCTCGTCATATACGACATGCACTTCGGTGTAGGGCAAGTGCAGGAGATCTATGAGCACATGCTTTCCTTGTTCATCGGTGTAGAGTGCCACCTCGTCGTAATGCTCACGGAGGCTAAGGCAGCTCAATGCCCACGACATGAGGTTGTACTCGGGACGCAACCATCCGAAGCTATGTTCCAGAGGGTTGCGTCCTGCCGTCCAAAAGGTCTGCACAATACGCATAAGACCAAATTAATGAAGTTAGAGTTCTATTTCGCCTCGAAAATATAATCCTCCCACAACAACTTCTATGATATAAGTGCCTGAAAGGTCATCTGGCAACTGGACTGATGTCGTAGATGATGATACGGCAGTCTGATACTCCAAAGTCTCATTCTCTTCTTCATCCACAGAGTAGATGTTGAGAAAAAGTTCGGTTTCATCGAGGAAATAGAGTGTATGACCTACCTGTTCCACTTGTGGAGCCACGACGGGAGCATGAGGATGAAGAGGTTCTGGACGGATATCAGCCAAAGAGAAAAAGATTCTAACGCCAGCCACTGGGGGAAGTGGTTCCCATGCGCGAGCAGATACCATAATTAATAATGTGGCAGCAAGAAATGCTGTTCTTGTGAAAAGTGCGTTTGCCTTCATGTTTGAATGTTTTTAGGTTAATAATCAGGTTTCTTGTCGCAAATGTACATCATTATGATGATTCCACCAAAGAAAAAACTTCACAAAAACTTCACGATTTCATCTTGCCCGATTTCATCGGTAATAAATGTTTTGCCATTTGATATAAATGTTATATCTTTGCCGTGAGAAACGCTATAGACTATGAAACATCTCTTCATTGTATGTCTGTTACTGATATGCATCTTTGCATGCAAGCAGTCGTCTCGTCCGTCCGTTATAAGCAGAGAGAAAGCCTCCGGCATCATGGATGAGGTGCGAGGGCGGAACATGGCATACATCCCTTTGACCGAGCGGGATGACAGCCTGATGCGGCGGGCATTGGTGTACTACGAAGAGCACGGGACGAGCAACGAACTGATGGAGGCCTACTATCTGTCGGGCAGTGCATATCGTGATTTGCACGAAGCGCCAAAGGCTTTGGAGGCGTTCCTGAATGGGATTAACGCAGCAGATTTGGCCGATGAAAACTGCCGCTACGACATATTAGCACGTCTTTATGGGCAGAAAAGTGACATCATGTATCTGCAAGGAATATATAACCAGGCAATAGAGGATAACAAGAATTGTTATAAATACGCACTTCTTGCAAAGGATACTCTTTTTATGGTGACAGCCAAATGGTGGAACCTTGGTGGCCATTATGCTCTCAGCGACTATAAGACCATTGCCAATGAATGTTGGGACTTGTTGGAAGAGAGCAAACGAATGGGAGTGTATGCTTATGGCACAAGAAGGCTCTGCACATGTGTTTTGGCAAATATAGAGTTGGGACGAGTGACGGATGCAGCAAAGTTGCTTTCTATCTATGAGCAGCACAGCGGCCAGGTAAATACCAAAACGCATGAAAGCTCTTTTCCTATATATTACTACGCGAAGGGCAGGGTGTTGGCTGCCTTGGGCAAACTGGACTCTGCAGAGTTCTTCTATAGAAAGGAGTTGACAGAGGACGCGGACTGGAATAACCGCCAAGCAGCTTACCGTGGACTTCGTTTGCTGTTTGAACAGAAAGGCCAGATGGATTCTGTCTGCAAGTATGCTCCTTTGCAATGTGACGCTGTGGACAGTTCCTATCAGGAAAAGCTGTCAAAGAATTTACAGAATCTAAATGAGATGTATGACTATACTCGCTTGCAAAAGGAGAACGACCAAAAGGAGTTGCTGTTGCAAGAGAATCGTCGGAAGGCTTTATACCTCTGGAGTTTCTTGGTGGTTGCTATTGTAAGCACAGTGTTCTTCTTCTTTTACCTTCACTTGTGGTATAAACAAAGGATTGCCAGTGTTGAGTTGGAACTGGAACGGGCTAATGCCAATTTGGGTGAACAAGAGAACAACCTTGAAATGCTACGTGAGGAATTAGCGAGATCAAAGGATGAGGCGGAGAGCATAAGTTTAAAGGAGAAAATAGAAAAGGCAGAGAAAGAGACTGAAGATACGAGGGTACAGGTCTTGACCTGGTCAGGGAAATTGGACGAACTGCGGAAGCATGTGCGTACAAACTCTAAAACACTCCGGCAGCGATACTGTACAACTTCTTCTTTCCAGACTTTGTTAGATAAGGCAAGGAATAATGGTATAGCTACAAAAGAAGACTATGAACAAGTAAAAGTTCTTCTTTCTGAAAGAGATGCAACGCTACTGCATCGGTTCAGCAAGCTATTGCCGAACTATTCCGAAACAGAAATGCATTGTTTCCTGTTGTTGCGTATGGGGTTGACGAAGACAGAAGTGGGCGTACTGACAGCGCATAGCCAAGCGGCGGTGACAAATACGTGCACCCGATTGTTTCAGAAGGCGCATGGTTGGAAATGCTCCACAAGTGCTGAGGCTTACGAATGGCTGCTGATGATTTAAAGAGAAGTGCCTTGGGGCTTAACGTGAGTTTGGGTGAGATAATTGTCTAATGCTAATTCTCCGAACTGACGTCAATGAACGAAATCCGTGGCTTTTATTTCTGCCGTTCGCGATTTGAAGTGCCATTTTAGCACTCTGACAAAATGCAAGCATTTCAGCCGTTTTGCTTACAGGCCAAATTTTCCAAAACGCCTCAGAATCGCTTCTTTTGCCTCTGACCTTGTTTTTCGACCCCAGAGCAAAAATATGGGCTTAAATCGAAGACGACTTCTTAAATGTCTCTGCCACAGGCTGTTAGAAGAGCCTTTACACGACGGCTATTTTATTCCGATTCGTCATTTTGCTAACAACACATGGCAAAAACAGCCGTTTTGACCCGAAATTGCACACTTTTCGACGTGAAGTTTCCACTAATTTCACACGAGAAATTTTCAAACACGACACGTGAACTTTTCAAACTTCACGTGTGAACTTTTGAAAGTCCTCACGTCGCGTTGACAAATTCGACGTGAAAAGCGCCCTTTTTCGACACTTTTCAGCGTGTGCAATTTCTGACACTTTGACAGCAGAACGTGTATTTTTGCTTACATTGTTTTATTTTGGTTCGGCGAATCATCGAGCCATGAAGACACAAAAAAGAGAGGGCACCTTTGTGGTACCCTCTCTCTCTGTATTGAGCTTATACTCGGTTTAGAGCTCAGCGAAGTACTTGATGGTGCGAACCATCTGGCTTGTGTAGCTGTTCTCGTTGTCGTACCAGCTAACTACCTGTACGAGGCTGTTGCCGTCCTCCATCTTGCTTACCATGGTCTGGTTAGCGTCGAAGAGGCTGCCGAACTTCATGCCGATGATGTCGCTGCTGACGAGCTTCTCCTCGGTGTAGCCGAAGCTCTCGTTTGTAGCGGCCTTCATGGCTGCGTTGATACCCTCGACAGTCACGTCACCCTTAACAACTGCGTGCAGGATGGTGGTAGAACCTGTGGGAGTGGGAACGCGCTGAGCGGCGCCGATGAGCTTGCCGTTCAGTTCGGGAATTACGAGACCGATAGCCTTGGCTGCACCTGTGCTGTTGGGAACGATGTTCTGAGCACCGGCACGAGCGCGCTGCAGGTCACCCTTGCGCTGAGGACCGTCGAGAATCATCTGGTCGCCAGTGTAAGCGTGTACGGTTGTCATGATACCGCTCTGGATGGGAGCGTAGTCGTTGAGAGCCTTCGTCATGGGAGCGAGGCAGTTTGTTGTGCAAGAAGCTGCGCTGATAACGGTGTCAGCGGGAGTCAGAGTCTTGTGGTTTACGTTGAAGACGATGGTGGGGAGGTCGTTGCCTGCGGGAGCAGAGATGACAACCTTCTTGGCACCAGCCTGGATGTGAGCAGAAGCCTTCTCCTTGCTTGTGTAGAAACCTGTGCACTCCAGAACTACGTCAACGCCAATCTTGCCCCAGGGCAGCTCGGCAGCGTTGGGAATTGCGTAGATAGTAATCTCCTTACCATCGACGATGATAGAGTTGTCAGTAGCCTCAACAGTGTGCTTGTTCTCACCGAACTTGCCACAGAAACCGCCCTGAGCGGTGTCGTACTTGAGGAGGTGAGCCAGCATCTTGGGGCTGGTCAGGTCGTTGATAGCGACTACTTCATAACCTTCAGCCTCGAACATCTGACGGAAAGCGAGGCGACCGATACGGCCGAAACCGTTAATTGCAACTTTTACGTTTGCCATTGTGTTTGTGTTAATTAAAAGGGTTTATAATAAATTTGAACTATAAATTTCAACTATGAACTATGAATTATGAACTATGAACTGCTCTTCAGCCGCAATTGCAGTAATGTGATGACTTGCAAGCTGCTACAATTAGTGCCAAAAGCAGGCAAATTGATACAAAAATGACCTTTTTCTTCACTTTTTCTTTATTTCGCGGTGCAAAATTACGAAATTCTTTTTAAATTCGCACTCGATAACCTATAAAAAATGTCTAATAGTATCAAATTGCAAAATCAAAATTCCAATTTGCAACAAAATTGACTTAAACTTTTAAACCCTTAAACCCTTAAACTCTTAATCACTATGTCATTTATTCAAGATTTCAAAGCGTTCGCGCTTAAAGGTAATGTGATGGACATGGCAGTCGGTGTTATCATCGGCGGTGCTTTCGGTAAGATTGTCAGCAGCTTGGTGGACGACGTGCTGATGCCCCTCATCGGTATGGCAACAGGCAACATCGACTTTGCAAACCTCTCTTATCAGATTGGCGAAGGCGAAGGTGCTGCTGTGCTCAAGTACGGTCAGTTCATCCAGAACGTGGTCGATTTCCTCATCATCGCTCTGTGTATCTTCTTCATGGTGAAGGGCATCGCAGCCTTGAACCGTAAGAAGGAGGAAGAGCCCGCTCCTGCTCCTGCTCCAGAACCCAGCGCAGAAGAGAAGCTGCTCACCGAGATTCGCGACTTGCTGAAGAAGTAAAAAACAATTGAAGAACTTAGAGTGAAGGACGAGACTTCGTTCTTCACTCTTCACTTATTTATTATCAGGTAAAAAGATGACAAAAAGACTTGTTGCCCTTATATTGTTGATGTTAGCAGTGATGGGAGCATTTGCCCAATCCTCTGGTACCAAACAACTTTACAGACTCGTCAAAGACACTTACGAGACGAAGGCCGACTCCATGACCAATGCCTTTATCGAGTCGTTTATGATAAAGACCAAGGGTTATTTCAACGTTAGCTATAACCATTATGCCTTCAACGCATATTGGACGCAAGCGCACGCCATGGATGTTGTCATCTATAACTACCAGCGCCACAAGAACATTGATGCTGCGCTCGCCAGCAAGTACCTCAACTACATCAAGCTCTGGTACAAGAACAAGGCAAACAACTATGCCGGCTCTCCAGCAAGTTCCTCCACAACACCCAACACCAGCTCCGACCTCGGTATGTTCGAGAATCCCTTTACCGACGATATGTGCTGGATTACACTCACGCTTCTTCACATAGGTGAGGCAACAGGCATTGCAGCTTACTCCGCTGTTGCCAGAAAAGTCTTCGACAACTACATTATCAAGCGTGCTACAGAGGACGAAGAGACTGGCGGACTGAAGTTGCCTTGGCACACGAATGGCGGCGGCGAAGGTCCCAACGCCTGCACACAATCGCCCGCAACCCTCATTGCTGCTAAGCTCTATCAGAAATACGGCACAGCAAAGTATCTGGAGTATGCCAAGAAACTCTATGCCTACACATCCAAGAAAATTGTCAAGAGCGACGGACGTGTCGAGGACCCTCCATTGACTTATACACAAGGCACATTCGGCGAGGCTTGCCGCATCCTCTATCACGTCACCGACGAATCAACAACCATAAAGAACAAGTACAAGGCACTGGCCTATACATATATTAATTATGCCTTTACCAGCGGTCGTTGCACCAGCGGCAACAACATCCTGCGCGATGAAGGTTCCAGCGGCGACCAAAGCATCTTCAAGGCCGTGCTCATCCCCTATGCCGTCAACTATGTCCTCGATGAAGATATGACGGCAACCAATCGCAGAAGCATCTTCAACTACATCCTGGCAAACACCAAAATGATGTGGAAGAACCTCGACCTCTCACGCTATCCAATCGTCTTCTGCAACTACAGCTGGCGCTATCCCTACACCGGCACCGACGAGAATGCCTCGATGGGAGCCATGTGCAGCGGAACATCTTTGATGGAGAACACGGCTCGCATGTGTCGCGCCATCGTGGACCGCTACGAACTCGGCACACTCGTGACGGAATGCAGTAAACTCTCCATTGAACCTGGTTTTGAAAGTGACCCCATCTTCGTCACCTTTAGCAATGACATGCAGACCGCTTCAGAAATAATGGCAAGCCCAAGCAACTACAGCTCCTACCAGTTCCGCCAAGCAATAGAAAAACTGCAAACCTCCTATCAAGCTGCACAAGACTACGCAACAGGCATCGCAACAATTCATGATCCGAAATCCAAGATTCAAAATGACGATGCTCCCATCTACGACCTGAGCGGAAGAATGGTAAATGGCAAATGGGAAGGTAGCAACCTGCCTCGCGGTATATATATAATAGGTGGACGAAAAGTCTTCGTGAAGTAGGGAAAGGTAAGCAAAACACGACTTAAAGGAAAAAAAATAGCGTAAAGACAAAAATTTTTCTCTTTTCACTTTTCTCTTTTCACTTTTTGTTGTACCTTTGCACCGCAATTCGACGAAAGAAGTCTGTTTACGCTCAAATCGTAAATTGGACTCCGCGACTACAATCGCGCCTTTATTCAAAAGAATCAAAGAAATAGTCAAATTGTAAATCTTGTTGGTGCCTTGGATGAGTGGCTTAGTCAACGGTCTGCAAAACCGTCTACAGCAGTTCGAATCTGCTAGGCACCTCCACAAAAAGAAGAATCCCGCAACGGTTTGTCGCTGCGGGATTTGCTTTTGTTTCTTATAGCTCTCGTGGGAGTTTTTTTGACTTGTGCTACAACTTTACAGTTTGGCGAGTTCCTCGCAGGCCTTTGCGGGGTCGGGAGCTGCAAAGATGGCATTGCCGGCAACGAGGACGTCGGCACCAGCTTGCTTCAATTGCTTGCCGGTCTCCATATTCACGCCGCCATCCACCTCGATAAGGGCCTTACTGCCAGTTCGGTCGAGCAAACGACGCAGTTCCTTGACCTTCTCCAAAGTGTGGGGGATGAACTTCTGTCCGCCAAAGCCTGGGTTGACGCTCATCAAAAGCACCAAATCCACATCGCAAGCAATATCCTCGAGAACGCTAACTGGTGTGGCAGGATTGAGCGTTACGCCAGCCTTCATGCCCGCTTCGTGTATCTGACCTACGACGCGATGCAGGTGTGGGCAGACCTCGTAGTGGACGTTCATCAGGTAGGCACCGAGGGCCTTTACTTCGCCCACGAACTTCTCGGGCTGCACAATCATGAGGTGCACGTCGAGTGGTTTCTTGCAAATGCGGGCTACGTGCTTCAAAACGGGGAAGCCAAAGGAGATGTTGGGTACGAAGACGCCATCCATGACATCAATATGGAGCCAGTCGGCACTGCTCTGGTTGAACCACTTCATCTCGGCTTCGAGATTGGCGAAGTTGGCAGATAATAGGGATGGGGAGAGCATTGGAATATTAAAGATTAAAAATAAGATTGAAATGCTTTATGCCATCGCTGTGCAAACATTGGGCTGTGGCCGATAGGTGCGGGCAAATTGACGAATCTTTGCCAGTACGGCTGTGCTTGGCTGAAAATAGGGAAGGGGTAATGGTTGTTCCATAGGCGGGTGGATGATGGGTTGAGAGTTTAAAGTTTAGAGTTCTGCCTTAATAGGGCAAATGGGTTTGTTTTCGACTTTCTAATAAAAAAACGAAAAAGTTAGGCGTTTTATTGTGAGAATTGTGTATGTTTTTATAGTTTATGTTGCTTTTCTATCTATTTAGACTTTTGTGAAATAGTATGGAACAAAAAACGGTATGTTACCAAAATACTAACTGACTAAAAATGAAGTGTGAAGAGTGTGTGGTTGAGATTAGGAAATAGAGGCTGAGAGCTCGTGAAGATGTTGTATGTCAAACAATTATAATTTCGCAAGAGGGTAGAAGTGGGCTGAGATGGGGTTATTTATTCGGCATGTTGAAATACAACAAGTTAGGATTTTGAGCACTTTTCGGAGCAAGACAAAAAGTTTGGCGTTTTGCGGAAATTGTAGTAACTTTGCACTCGAATTCGCCAAAATGAAAATGGCCTATTTATGTGCCCCTTTGAGGGGAGAGTGACTATACATTATTATATATATTAAGTGAACGAGAAAACTCAGATATTATGGCAGCGTTGCATGGAAATGTTCCGCAGCAACGTTAGCGAGCAGCAGTACCAGACTTGGTTCTCGCCAATGAGAGTCAAGCAGTATGATGCTGCGAAGAAAGAACTGACGGTGTTTACGCCGTCTCAGTTCTTCTTCGAATATCTGGAGGAACACTATCGCCGTCTCATTCACATTACCATAAGCCGTTTCTTTGGCGAAGACGTGGCCCTGTACTATCAGGTAGAGGTGGCCGACAATGTGACAGTCAGTCAGGAGAGTGATGGCAATATGGTTGTGGAGCCTGCTCCCAGTGCCTTTGCCGCCAACCAGTCGCCCACGCTGGCACAGGCTGTGGGAATGGCAGAAGACCTCGATTCGCAGCTCAATGTTCACCAGACCTTCGCCAACTTCATCGAAGGCACGAGTAACAAGTTGCCTAGAAGTGTGGGTCAGGCCATAGCCGAGCATCCCGAACAGATGACGTTCAATCCGCTCTTCATCTATGGTCCGAGCGGTGTGGGCAAGACGCATTTGGTGAATGCCATCGGTTTGCGCACAAAGGAACTGCATCCCGACAAGCGAGTGCTTTACTTGAGCGCACATCTCTTCATGGTGCAGTTCACCGATGCCAGGAAGAACAATGTGTTCAACGACTTTATGCACTTCTACCAGAGCATCGATATGCTCATCGTGGATGACATGCAGGAGTTGGCAGGTATGACGGCTACTCAGAATGCTTTCTTCCACATCTTCGACCACCTCAGGAGGAACGGCAAGCAGATTATCATGACCTGCGATCGTCCGCCCGTTTCGCTGCAAGGTATGGAGGACAGGCTCATCACCCGTTTCAAGAGCGGACTGATGGCAGAGATGGAGAAGCCCGAAGAAGGTCTGCGTCGCAGCATCCTGCACAGCATTGTGAAGCACGATGGCCTGAACATCCCCGATGATGTGCTGGACTACATCTCGAGCAATGTCAGCAACAGTGTCCGCGAGTTGGAAGGCATCATCCATAGCTTGTTGGCCTATTCCGTCGTCTATGGCAAGGACATCGACCTGGAGTTCGCCCAAAGGATTCTGGCAGGCAGGACAAAGGTGGAGAAGAAGATTGTCACCATCGACCAGATTATCTCCTGCACTTGTGAGCACTTCAATGTGAAAGAAGAGGAAATCTTCGGCAAGAGCAGGAAGGCAGATATCGTAACTGTCCGCCAGATGAGCATGTATCTGGCTCATAAGCACACGAAACTGACAGCAAGCAAGATAGGCATTTACGTCGGCAACAGAGACCATGCCACCGTCTTGCATGGCATAAAAACCATAGACGGGAGGCTGAAAGTGGACAAAGGGTTGCAGCGCCACCTTGAAGAGCTGGAAGAGAAACTAATAGGAAAGGCACTATGAACATCAAGCAGAGAAGAACCATCCGCAAATACACTCAGCAGCCCGTCAGTGACGAGCTGCTGAATCGCTTAATAGAGGAAGCCTCTCGAACACAGACGATGGGCAACCTGCAACTCTATAGCGTCATTGTGACTCGCTCGGAAGAAAAGAAGGAACAGTTGGCTCCGGCTCATTTCTTCCAGCCAATGGTGACACAGGCTCCTGTGGTACTGACTATTTGTGCCGACTTCCGCCGAGTGACCGACTGGTGCTTGCAGCGAGAGGCAAATCCGGGCTACGACAATGCCCTGAGCTTCATCAATGCCGCAACCGACGCTCTGCTCTTTACCCAGACCTTCTGCTGCTTGGCAGAGGAAGAAGGGCTCGGCATTTGTTTCCTCGGTACAACCATCTACCAGCCACAGGCCATCATCGCGACACTGGACTTGCCCGAACTCGTCTTCCCTGTCGCCACACTGACCGTCGGTTGGCCTGCTGAGAAGCCAAGGCAGACAGACCGTTTGCCTCTCCAGGCTATTGTGCATCAGGAAACCTACAATCCTTTCACGCCAGAGCGCATCGATGCTTGCTACAAGAAGCGCGAGTCGCTTGCCTCGAACAAGCATTTTGTGGAAATCAACGACAAGCAGACCCTGGCACAAGTCTTTACCGACATCCGCTATACGAGAAAGGACAACGAGGCAATGTCGGAAGTCTTGCTCTCGATGCTTGCTCAACAGAAGTTCCTGAAGACAGAAGGCTTCCCGGGTGGTATCATCCCATCGGTTGTGGAACGCAGGCCCGAAGTCTTGGAGTGCGATGTGGTTCGCTTCCAGAACAAGAAAGAGAAGTGGGTGGCCTTCGTCGGTATGCTCGATGGCGTTCCTTATGAAATCTTCACCGGTCTGCAGGATGATGAAGAAGGTATCGCCATTCCGAAGAGTGTGATGAATGGCTTTATCATCAAGCATTATGACCGAGAGGGACAGAAGCGCTATGACTTCCAGTTCGTCAATAAGCGTGGCTACAAGACCACCATCGAAGGCTTGAGCGAACGCTTCAACCCCAAGTATTGGGACTATGCAAAGCTCATCAGTGGTGTGCTCCGCTATCGTATGCCCATCGAGCACGTCATCCGTCTCATCACATCTCTGCAATTGGAGAACGACACAATGAACTCCTGGACGGCTGGTGTGGCAAGGGTGCTGAAGAGGTATCTGCCCGATTCTTCACAGATGCTTGATGAGGAGGATACAGAGTGAAACACGTTGTCGAAATAAGTGTCAATCGCATCAAACTGTATGCCTATCATGGCTGCGAGGCACAAGAGCGCGTTGTTGGTGGCGATTTCTATGTCACTGTTTCCGCTCAGGTGGAAGTGGAGTCGTCTGCTTGGCAAAATGATCAATTGGAAGGCACGGCCGACTATTCCCGCTTTGTCGGCATCGCCAAAAGGGAGATGGCTGTTCCCTCGAATTTGTTAGAGCATGTGGCAGCAAGGATTGCTTCGGCAATTCTCGATGAGTGCCCTTCTGTTATGCAGGTAAGCGTAGCAATTGATAAGGTGAATCCCCCTCTTGGCGTCTCTTGTGAAAGCGTAAGCGTCAAATTTGAGCAAACAAGATAAGTTTTTTGCCGCGAAGGTTCGCAAAGTGAAGAAAAAGATGTATCTTTGCGCCCAATAATTATTTACGCAGTTATTCCGAGATAACATAATGAAGAAGAAAGTTCGTTTCAGTCTCGTATATAGAGACATGTGGCAGAGCAGCGGCAAGTTCCAGCCGCGCAAGGATCAGTTAGCACGCATCGCACCCGTCATCATCGAGATGGGATGCTTCGACCGCGTTGAAACCAATGGTGGTGCATTCGAACAGGTGAACCTCCTGGCAGGCGAGAACCCCAATGAGGCAGTTCGTGCTTTCTGCAAACCTTTCAACGAAGTCGGCATCAAGACTCACATGCTGGATCGTGGCCTGAATGCATTGCGTATGTACCCTGTTCCTGACGATGTGCGCCAGTTGATGTACAAGGTCAAGAAGAAGCAGGGAACCGACATCACCCGCATCTTCTGCGGCCTGAACGATGTCCGCAACATCATTCCCAGTATCAAGTGGGCTAAGGAAGGCGGCATGATTCCGCAGGCAACCCTTTGTATCACGACAAGTCCCATTCACACGGCCGAGTACTACTCTGCAATTGCCGACCAGCTGATAGAGGCTGGTGCTGCTGAGATATGCTTGAAGGATATGGCCGGAATCGGTCAGCCTGCAATGCTTGGCAAACTCACGGGCATGATCAAGAAGAACCATCCCGACATCATCATTCAGTATCATGGTCATAGTGGTCCTGGTCTCTCAATGGCCAGCATTCTTGAGGTCTGCAACAATGGTGCCGACATCATTGATACTGCCATCGAGCCTCTCTCTTGGGGAAAGGTGCATCCGGACATTATCTCTGTGCAGTCGATGCTGAAGAACGAAGGTTTCGATGTGCCAGAAATCAACATGAACGCTTACATGAAGGCTCGCTCCCTCACGCAGGAGTTCATCGACGACTGGCTGGGCTACTTCATTAACCCTGCCAACAAACACATGTCGAGCCTGCTGCTTGGCTGCGGTCTGCCCGGCGGCATGATGGGTTCCATGATGGCCGACCTTGGCGGTATTCAGGCTGCCATCAACAGTCTGCGCAAGCAGAAGGGCGAACCCGAACTGAATACTGACGACATGCTTGTTGCCCTCTTCAACGAGGTAGAGTATGTATGGCCGATGGTCGGCTATCCTCCATTGGTAACGCCTTTCAGCCAGTACACCAAGAACATTGCCCTGATGAACCTGCTCACCATGGCTCAAGGCAAAGGTCGCTTCGTGATGATGGACGATGCCATGTGGGGCATGATACTCGGCAAGAGCGGCAAGGTGCCCGGCACCATTGCTCCCGAGCTCGTGGAACTTGCAAAGCAGAAGGGCAAGGAGTTCACCGATACCGACCCCCATACCCTCTATCCCAATGCTCTCGACGATTTCCGCAAGGAGATGGACGAGAATGGATGGGATTACGGACAGGACGACGAAGAGCTGTTCGAACTTGCGATGCACCCAGAGCAGTACCGCAACTTCAAGAGCGGGCAGGCTAAGAAGAATTTCCTCGCTGACCTCCAGAAAGCTAAGGAAGCAAAGCTGAGCAAATCCATTAAGCCAGAGGAACTTGCAGCCTTCAAGCATGCTAAAGCCGATGCTGTGGTCAGCCCCGTCGATGGTCAGGTATTCTACGAGTTCAAGGGCGACGGCGAAGGCATTCCTTGCCTGGAACCCGCCATCGGTCAGAAGTACGAAGAAGGCGATATCCTGTGCTACGTTCAGGCCACTTGGGGCGAGTTCGTTCCCATTCCTGCCGGCATCGGTGGCAAACTCGTCGATATCTCTGCCAAGAAGGCTTCCCATGTCCGTCGTGGCGACACGCTGGCTTGGATAGAAAGGGAGGCATAATCAGCAGTCACAAAAAGCAAAACCGATAATCAACGTACGCTTCCCAACCGGAGGCGCACGTTTTTATTACCAACCTTTTATATGGGGGTGATTCACTCCCCTATAGGGGAAGAGCCATTCCCCTATGGAGGAAGTGTCACTCCCCTATGGAGGAATGAGCATTCCCCTATAGGGCGTTTCAGGTTCCCCTTAACAGACTGATTTCTAATTCCTCTATGAACCGGATGATGCATGATGTGTTGTGGTGTCACGATTTCTGTCAAAAAGGTGTGTTTTTATTCGTAAAAGGTCGGTTTGGAATGCCAGAATGTTAAAAAACAACATTTTTTGCGGTCAAATATGCAAATAATTCAAAAAAACTTCTTACCTTTGCCGCTTGAATTGTCGAGTTACGCGTAATACTATACATTATTATATATAATAAGATATTCTAAAGTTAGATAAAAAACGGAATAAGAGAATTAATAGTTTTAAGATGTTTTTATATAGAAGATTAAGTCTTGTCTTGGCGCTGCTATTCTTATCTATCGGAGTGGCGATAGCGCAGACAACAGTTTCAGGAACTGTGTTTTCTGCCGATGACAACGAGCCGCTGATGGGCGCGAACATCTTGGTGGAAGGTACACAGATTAGAGCCATTACGGACCTCGACGGTAATTTCACGTTGAAAGAAGTCAAGTCGAATGCCGTTTTGGTAGTTTCGATGATTGGTATGCGCACTCAGAAGGTGAAAGCCAAGAATGGTATGCGCATCATGTTGCAGGCTGACAATGTACAGATGACGGAGGTTGTCGTGAACGGTCAGCAACAAATCGACAAGCGACTGTTTACAGGTGCTGCTACTACGGTCGATGCTGAGAAGATAAAACTCTCAGGTATGGCCGACGTGAGCCGCTCGCTGGAAGGTCGTGTGGCCGGTGTGCAAGTAACCAATGTGACAGGCACTTTCGGTGCTTCACCAAAGATTCGTGTGCGTGGCGCAACGTCTATCTATGGTAACTCCAAGCCCCTTTGGGTGGTAGATGGCGTTATCTACGAGGATAATGTGGACGTCAGTGCCGACGACCTCGCTTCCGGTGATGCTAAGACCCTTATTTCGTCTGCCGTTGCCGGCTTGAACTCGGACGATATCGAGTCATTCACCATCCTGAAGGACGGTTCGGCAACCTCTATCTATGGTGCAAGAGCCATGGGTGGTGTGATTGTGGTTACCACAAAGCGCGGTACCAAGGGACGTGCCAGTGTGAACTATACTGGTGAACTTACCACACGCTTGAAGCCTAGCTACAACAACTACAACATCATGAACTCGCAAGAGATGATGGGTGTCTATAAGGAGATGTACGACAAGGGTTGGTTGCAGCTCGACAATATGGTCAATGCCCAGAACACTGGTGTCTATGGCTATATGTTCCAACAGCTGCGTAAATACGACCCCATTACGGGTACATTCGGCTTGCAAAATACAGAAGCCGCTCGCAATGCCTACCTTCGTGCTGCCGAGTTCCGTAACACAGACTGGTTCGACCTCCTGTTCACAAACAGCATACAGCAGAACCATTCTCTTAGCGTTTCTGGTGGTACAGATCGTTCGCAGACATATTTCTCGATGTCTGTCCTCACTGACCCTGGACAGTTCGTCAATCGTAGCAGCGTCAACCGTTATACTTTCAACGGCAACACCTCCTACGATATCCTGAAAGATAAGAAAGGTTGCAATCTTCTTGCCGTGAAGTTGGCCGCACAAGGCAGCTATCGTAAACAGGAAGCTCCTGGCTCGCTGAATCGTACAACCGATGTCGTGACAGGTGAGGTGAAGCGTGACTTCGACATCAACCCCTTCAGCTACGCTTTGAACACAAGCCGCTGTCTCGATCCCAACATCAATTATACACGTTTCTATACAGGCTTCAACATCTTCGATGAATTGGAGTATAACTATAACGACATTAACGTGACGGAGTTGATGTTCCGCGGTGAGTTGGAATATAAACCCACGAAGGCATGGCGAGTAAATGGTTTGATTTCGTCTCGTATCTCCCACACCAAACGTCAGCACAATGTAATGGACAAGGCCAATCAGGCTAATGCCTATCGCGCTGGTGTAGATGCACAGGACGACAACTCTACGATTCGCGACAACAACAGCCTGCTTTATACTGACCGTGATAATGAATTGGCTCTCCCTGAATCCATTCTTCCCTCTGGTGGTATTAAGTATCAGTATGATGACAACATGCGCTCGAACACATTCCGCCTCATGGCCGGATACAACAATGTCTTCAATGACGTGCATACGCTCAATGGAATGGTTGGTACCGAGTACTCTTCTGTTCGCCGTACAGCAACCACATGGACAGGCTGGGGTTACCAGTTCGACAATGGTGGCATCACCTATACGCCGTATCTCTGGCTTAAGCAGATGAACGAAGAGAATACCGAATACTTTGGTGAATCCTATACGTTGACCAATACCTTGGCTTATTATGGTCAGGTCAATTATAACTATGACCAGCGTTATACGCTGAATGGCACTTTCCGCTACGAAGGAACAAACCGCCTCGGCAAGAGCCATCAGAGCCGTTGGCTGCCAACATGGAATATCTCAGGCTCATATGACCTGACTAACGAAAAGTTCATGGAGAGAACCAAGTCTTGGCTCTCGCAGGTGAAGTTCCGTGGCAGCTATTCGCTGACTGCCGATACAGGTCCATCTTGGGTAACCAATGCAGAGGCCATCTTTATGACCAAAAACTCTTGGCGTCCCTTCACATCGGCTGCTGAGACACAGATTTACATCTCCTCGCTTGGCAACTCTGAGTTAACCTATGAAAAGAAGCACGAATGGAACTTCGGCGTTGACCTGAGCTTCCTGAAGGAGCGCATAGCCCTGACCTTCGACGTATATGGCCGTAACAACTATGACCTGATAGGTCGCACCTATACTCAAGGTGCTGGTGGCGAGATTGCCAAGTATGCCAATGTGGCCGACATGGAATCTCATGGTGTGGAACTGGGTCTGTCTACCGTCAATATCGATAAAGCGGGCTTCAAGTGGACTTCCGACTTCATCTTCTCGAAGGCAAAGAACAAGATTACCTCTCTTGAAGTGGCCAGTCGTGCTGTTGACCTCGTAACAGGCCAAGGTTATGCTATCGAGGGCTATCCCGTCCGTTCAATCTTCAGCTACAAGTTCGCAGGACTCAACTCAGAAGGTCTGCCTCAAGTCTATAATGAACTCGGGCATAAGACAGTGGGTGATGTGAACTTCCAGGAGACAGAAGGATTGGATAAGTTCCTTGTTTATGAAGGCCCGTCAGACCCCACATTCTATGGCTCATTCAATAATACCCTCAGCTATAAGAGCAAGAATTGGGGAAGCCTTTCACTGGACCTCTTTATCACATACGCAGGAGGAAATGTGGTTCGCCTCGATCCTGTCTTCTCCTCTGCTTATAGCGACCTCTCAGCTCTGCCTCGCGAGTTCAAGAACCGTTGGATGATGGCCGGTGACGAGGCAGTAACGACAATCCCTGTCGTTGCCTCTCGCAATCAGGTTGACCGTTATGGTTCCTATACTTTGCGTACAGCATACAACGCATACAACTATTCTACAGAGCGTATTGCAAACGGCGATTTCATCCGATTGAAGGAAGTGGCTGTCACATATGTGCTGCCCGATGAATGGCTCAAGAAGACGGTGTTCATCAACCGAGCCTCTGTGAAGGTTGCTGCAACGAACCTTTGTCTGCTTTATGCCGACAAGAAGCTGAATGGCCAAGACCCCGAGTTCATCAACTCTGGTGGTGTAGCAGCTCCTATCTCCAAACAAATCACAGCAACAGTACGTTTAGGCTTTTAATGGATATAATAATATAAGGATATGAATAGAAATATATACAGCCTCATTCCCCTCTGCTTGCTTTGCATCGTAACGATATGCTCTTGCAAAGATCTTGACGAGGCTCCAGACAATCGTACGGAAATAGACAATCCAGACAAGGTGAGCAAATTGTTGACCTCAGCCTATCCTGTCTCAGTTCCAGCGGTCGTATGTGAACTTAGTGGCGACAATCTTGTTGATAACAATGTTTGTGTCCCCGCTACTCATAATGATCCCTATGCAAAGTTCCATGAACAAGCATACGAATGGGAGGATATCGATAATTACAGCACGGGCGAGGACGATACCCCATACACCATATGGGAGTCATATTATCAAGGTATAGCCGTAGCCAATCATGCTATCGAAGCCATGCTTGAAATGAGTAAGGACCCTGCACATGATCCTGAACTTGCACACTCATGGGGCGAGGCACACTTGCTTCGCGCATATCTTCACTTTGTGCTTGTTAACGTGTTCGCTGAGGCCTATAAGGATGAGACCCAGAGTGCTCTTGATGTAGGTATTCCCTATGTTAGCGAGGTCGAGAAGACTGTTACTGTTGACTATAGCAACCCCAAGTTCCGCAAGAGCGTGGCTGAAGTCTATCGTCTGATTGAAAAAGACATCCTCGAGGGTGTAGATCTTATTGATGATGCAAAGTATAAGGTGCCGGCTTACCACTTTAATCGTAATGCTGCCAATGCATTAGCAGCCCGCTTCTATCTTTATAAGCGCGACTATGAGAAGTGTGTGAAGTATGCTACGGATGCTTTGGGAACGAATCCCGCCTCTTCTCTCCGTAAGTGGGCAACGATGAGTTCCAATACCATAAATACCTTGCTTAACGACTTCAACGACGAGACCGCTCCTTGCAATTACCTCTTGCAAGCAACTTATTCGTTGTTCGACCGTATGCTTTCTGCTTGTCGATATGCCATCAACAAAGGTAGTACTGCAGAGAAGGTTGACAATACATACAATATTCTTTATGAAGGTGGCGGTCCAAACTGGGACGGACGTCTAAAAGCTTTCGATGGTAAAATCTTCGTTGGGGCGCAGGTTCCGAGTACGGTTCTTGGCTGTTCCGCGTGTATGAGTACTTTGAATACACCGACAAGATAGCAGGTATCGGTTTTGTCCATATTATCTACCAGCCATTCACCGCTGAAGAGACGCTTCTTTGCCGTGCTGAGGCAGAGGTTTATCTAAATCAACCGGACAAAGCTATTGCAGACCTTGGCTTCTGGACTGCATCTCACATGGCCGATGATCCTCTTACACAGGATAAAATCAACAAGTTCTATAAAGGAGAGCCTTCAAAGAACGATTACGTTAGCGAACTGCATCCAACGGATATGAGTCCTGAATGGACATATGATAATCTGTCGGACGATTCAAAGCGTTTGATTGACTGTGTTCTTCACTTCCGTCGTATCGAGACAATGTTCGAAGGCCTGCGCTGGTTCGACATCAAGCGTTACGGCATAAAGGTGCATCATGCCTATCGTGATCCGCACGAGGACGAGATACATCATGACTATCTCGAATGGAATGACCCGCGTCGTGTTCTGCAGATTCCGCAGAATGTTATCAATGCCGGCTATCCTTCCAACAACCGCTCACAGAGAATGAGCAGTCAAGATGGTGACGGCGGCTTGAAAGCTGTGCCTGTAGATTACGACCTCCAGGAAAACAATGATTCGGAGCAAAATGCTAACTAATAAACATGAGGAAGAAGATGAAAAAGATATTATATATAATAGGTATTGCAGCTATAGTTGCTGCGTTCTCCTCTTGCCGTGGTGAGGAAGACTTCACGGAGTCTATCTTCAATACGGATATTCCTGCTGTTGATCCTACTAAGGCAACATACGAGTTCGACCAGTGGCTCTACGATAACTTTATGGTTCCCTACAATGTCGAGGTAAAGTATCGTTTCGATATGTCTGCTTCCGACCTTAACTTCCAGTTGACGCCTGCCGACTATAATCGTTCGCAATTGTTGTCTCATTTCATAAGATATTTGTTCTATGATGTATATACCAAGTTTGCTGGCGAAGACTTTATGAAGAGGTATGGCCCCCGCATATTCCATTTCATTGGTTCTTCGGGCTATAGTCCTACCACGGGAACTGAGGTATTGGGTACTGCATCAGGCGGTGTAAAGATTACGCTTTACAACGTTAATGAAATGAAGCCATATAGCGATAGAGTCAAGTACAATGGCGCTGATGTGGATGTTCTTAATGAGAAGTATTTCCATACCATGCATCATGAGTTCTCCCATATCCTGCACCAGACGAAGTCCTATCCTGTTACCTTTGGTCAGGTGACTTCTGGTAGCTACGACCCTATCGGATGGCAGGATCGCGACTCTGTTTGGACACACCAGCACGGCTATGTTACTCACTATGCCTCTTCTGCTACCTATGAGGATTTCGTGGAAACTCTTTCATGTATCATCACCGACACCAAGCATCGTTGGATGAATCGCATTATCAATGCTGCCGCTATGGGTGTACGTCAGGGTGATAAGGAAGATATTCTTGAACTCATTGATTCTCTCGACATAGTATTGGATGCTCCAAAATCTCACTGGAACAACTTTACACTCTATGAAGAGTCTGAGTACAATGACCAGACAGATGAGTATGATCCAACGAACCGCTATGTGCTCGACGAGCATCGTCTGCTGGCAGACCCTACAACTCATACCTATCAGGTTGTAAACAAGGCTGCAGATGCTTATGTAGATCAGTATAAATACAAGGAGCTTCGCAAGTTCACCTCCTTCAAGGATGACTTCCTGCCTTGGGTGAAAGTGTCTCCCGATGAGGATTTGACGGGCATTAACTCTTTGCTTAAGAAACTGGACATAGCTACGAAATGGTACAAAGAGAATTGGGGCCTTTATGCCTTCACGCTTCGTCGTGAAGTAGGTGACCGTCAGGCCAAGATTAACGACTTCCTTAAGGACGAAGTCACCATTTATGAGCTTAAATAATTTCCAAGATTTACCATGATGAAGAAAGATATAAGATACATTGCAATGGGTGTGGCATTTGCCACTGTTGCACTTGCTGGCTGTTCTCAGTTCCAAGAGGATAACCTCTTTGAAGAGAGTGCTGCTCTGCGTATAGAGCATAATGCTGAGAAACTGCAGAATATCCTTGTTGACGCACCAAATGGTTGGGTTTTGCAATACTATACAGGTAGGGGCATTTCAGTCTTCGAAGGGTTCAACCTGTTTGCTAAGTTCGAGAGGAGTGGTAAGGTGACACTTGCTGGCGACCATCGTTTCCTGCGTAACGGCAATGCCGGCAAATATACCGAACATTCGAGCCTCTACGAGCTGATTCGTGAGGATGGCCTCGTGCTTGCTTTCAATACTTGGAATGACGTGCTCACTCCTTTTGTCGATCCTGTTGCCTTCTGGGCAGCACCGGATATTCTGGTAAAAGACGGTGAAGGAATGCAGGGCGACCAGAACCTTGTTGTCAAGTTTATGTCCGAGAACCAGATTATTCTCCGTGGCGAACGTTATGATGCCGAGGTGCGTTTGGTGAAGGCCGACCGCGATTGGCAGACATACATTGCCGACACTAAGGCAATGAAAGAGCGCTTTACGAGCGACGATATTGACTCTTATTATATAACAGCAGGCGATCAGACGATGTATGTTGTCGGGCTCAAGAATGGACGTTATCGTATTTCCGAGCGTGTAAAGAATCCTCTGAAGGTCGATTCTCTTTCCTGCTGCTTCACACCTTATGGCTTCCGTAACGAAAGTGTCGATACATTGGCAGGTCATATCTTCCAGGAGTTCAAGATGGCGGAAGATGGTTCTGCTCTTCTCAGTGAGGATGGCTCAGTTCGTATTATAGCTACTTGGGATACCAATTTGGCTGAAAGTGATGAGGTGATGTGGTTCGATGGTGAAACTTTGTCTGCCGATTTGAAAGCTAAGTATGACCAGTTGATGGCCGTCCTGGAAACAGCCAATAAGGTTTATTCTCCGCGCATCGGTATTGGACGTTCCGCGCTTACATCAGGTGCTAACAGTGTGGTGGGTCTTGTTATAGAATGGTACTCTAACAGACGATTGACCAAACCTTCTCTGACGAGGGGTGGCCTGACGATGAAGCGCAGCGTTCCTGTCATGGGACAGATGACAATTACTTACGAGGAGAATTCAACTACAGACAATGACATGAAGGATCTCCTTGATAAAGATGCAGCGCTTGTTGATCTTTTTGGCTGGTACTTATCAGATGACGCCCAACAATAACTTTGTGCCGACAGAGGTCCTTTTCCAATCTCTTGAAGGAGAAAGCTCATTCAAGCTTAAGAAAGATGAAGAATAACAAAATATCAACTAAATTATCTAACAAACTTAAATTTACGCATTATGAGGATTAAGAATTTTACCCTTATGCTGATGGCAGTCCTCTTCTCGGTAGCAGGCTTCGCGCAGAAGTCTTTTACCCCGCGGAATGATGTTGCCATCAATCGTCAGACGACGATTCAGAAGATGGTTAAGCAGAATAGCATATCTGCTATTGCTGTGAATCAACCAAGTACTCCTTCACGCAGTGCTAAGGCTCCTGCCAAGGCTCCTGAAGTAGTCACTCCCCCCGAGAAGGGTGATGTAGAGTACTATCAACTTACAGGTACAGGCGCTTACTACAACGGAACAAGCTTTACGTCTGAAGATATTTCCCGTATAATTACTGTTGTATGGGATGACGAGGACGAAGATGTCGTTTACATCTCGGGCTTAAGTTACTATATGCCCAAAGCGTTTGTCATGGGCACCTTCAATAAGGAGGGTGACCAGGTTACTTTTGCGAGTGGCCAGTATCTTGGCAATATACAAGGTATTGATTTGTATTTCGTACCACAAGATCCCAAGACTAATGAAATTGTGGATGCTGTAGCAGAGTTCAATGAAAAAGAGAGCACATTTACATTCTCTGAATATCTGCTTGATACGGGCGATCCGAAGAGCACGGGGTGCTATGCTTACCTTGCACCTGGTGTCCTTATCGCTCCCACAGGTGATGTGCCTGACATTCCTGTTCAGATTCCTCAAGATCTGGAGATTGAGACATATGCTTATTCTGCAATGGACTATTTCGAAAAGAAAGAAGTTTCTGGTAATCTGAATATCGGCATCTATGGCGAAGAAGTTTATATTCAGGGTATGTCCACAGATTATCCTGAAGCTTGGATTAAGGGTAAATTCGTAGATGACAAAACTGTATCTTTCCCTTCCGGACAATTGCTGACTGATGAAGAGGAAGTGTACTTCATTTCTGTAAACGACAACTCTGACATTGCCGAAGAATATACCCTTATTTATGATGAGGAGACTGGATCATTCGAGGAAGGTGATTACGCACCGATAATTAATACTTACAAGGATAAGATTGATCGTTCCGTTTGGCAGTTCTACTATGGCTATGTCATTAAGCCTATTACGGAACAGCCCGCCACACCAGCCCAATCTCTTATTTCCAACATGAAGTATGCGATTGATGGTGATATTCTTTTATACTCTCTGGCTAAGGTTGATACAGAGGGTGAAGGTATGGTTGCCGAGAAGCTATCATACATTCTTTATTATGAGGATGCTGAGGGTAATGAAGTACCTGTTACTTTCACGACAGAGGATTACCCCAGCTTGACTGAAAATCTGCAAGAGATGCCTGCTACGTTTACTGATGGTAAAGATATTGTGGATGGTAATCTGAAACTCAATATGGCCCATGATACCTGGGTACGGATTGGTCTTCAGGGAGTCTATTATGGAGGTGATGAGCGTCACGAGTCTGAGATTGTATGGTACACTCCTGTTTGGCCAAAGCAATTCTCCATGCCCGAAGGCCTCACTGTTACGGAGCATACTTTCAAAGGATCGAGATTCAATAATGGTGGAGACGCCGAAATGACTGTCGGTCTTGCCTTCGATGGTGACGACATCTATATTCGTGGCTTAGGTCAGACAAACGAGGATATCTGGGTGAAGGGTACAAAGAATGCCGATGGTGACTATGTCTTCCCCAATGGACAGGTTCTCGGCAATTATTATGACGAAGACCGCCTCTTCTTTGTTGGTTATACTGAAGAGTTGTCATTCACAGACCCGATTCTCAGTGTTGACGCCGCCAATAGCGTATATAAGTTTACTACAGAGATTATCGAGAACGCTGATTATACGGACAAGAGTTACTATGTGAGAAGATATGAAGTCGGTGCTACTATCGAGATGGGTGAGGTTGTGCCCGAAGTGCCCACGTTGGTCGAGGTTCCAGAAGGTTTGCAGACAGAGAGCTGGATATTCTCCGGCACCGACTACTTTGACAGCAAGCAGGTTGCCCGCAGCGTGAAGGTTGGCTTCGATGGCGACGATGTTTATGTCCAGGGTCTATCCTCCGAAGTACCTGCTGCATGGATAAAGGGAACGTTGGAAGGTGACGAGGTTACATTCGCTACCGGCCAGTTCCTTGGCGGTGCCGATTCTCTCTTCTTTATCGGCTACAACTTGAATTCCGGCATCGTTGATTATGTGATGACATACGACGAAGATGCTGGCAGGTTCTACAACGACAACCCCGACTTGCAACTTGGAGTCAATGCTTATAAAGATAAGGTACAGAAATCTATATATGAGTTCTACAACACCACGAAGATTGCCAAGGTTGTGAATCGGGCTGCTACTCCTGCCACTCCTTCTGTCACAACGTTGCGCTACACTAACGTGGGCAATGTCGTTGAGTTCAACATTCCGTTGATTGACACCAATAGCGAAGGCCTTGTTGACAGCCTTGTTTCCTACAAACTCTACTACGACGAGGGCGACGGTGAAGCTAAGGAAGTAGTCTTTACCACTGACCTCTATGAGAAGATTGAGGAGGATATGACCGTCATTCCTTACGGCTTCACTGAAAAGTGGGACTTCTACGCTTCTGCAGTATATCTGAATATGGACGACAGTGCTTGGAAGCGCATCGGCATCCAGACCATCTACAATGGTGGCGACGAGACCAATGCATCCGAGATTGGCTGGTACACCCCCACGCGTCCATTTACCGTTGAGTTGCCTGAAGGTGCTGAGACTCAGTCTTACGCCTTCACCGGCACTGACAGCGACGGCGAGTTCTCAAGAACCGTAAAGATTGCCAAGGTGGACAACGATGTCTATATCCAGGGCATTGCCACAGTGGACAGCGAGTCTTGGATTAAGGGTACGAAGAGTGACGACTCCAATGTCTATACCTTCCCGAAGGGTCAGTTCCTCGGCGTGTTCGCTGGTCAGCAGAGCAGATTCAACATCTACCTGTTGGGCTACAACAGTACGCTCGGCGTGATGGATGTGAAGATGACATACAATGCTGAGACCGACAGCTACACGACGACGAACACTCTCGTCGAGAATGCCAACTACACGGACAACCGGTACGCTTACAATAATATTGCTGCAGGTGCAGTAATCAAGCCTATACCCAATGTGGCAGCTGTTCCTGCTCAGCCTTCTATTGACGACATGGCTTATTCTCCCGTTGGTGCATTCATCGACTTTACTATCACCGCTGAGGACGCTGAAGGCAATGCTGTCATCGACTCTCTGCTCTCCTACAAACTCTACTACTTAGATGCAGAGGGCGTGCAGAACGAGGTGACCTTCACTACCGACCTCTATGAGTACCTCGCCGAGGATATGACTGTCATTCCTTATGGCTTCCTCGATGATGAAGATGAGGAGGGCAATCCTGTAGGATATGACTTCTACGACGGCCGCTTGTATCTGAACATGGACATCAGTGGCTGGACAGCTATTGGCATCCAGAGCATCTATGCTGGTGGCGATGAGATCAATTCTTCCGATATTAGTTGGTACGAGGTAATCAAGCCTCAGGTAGTCAGCCTGCCTGATGGCGCTGAGGCCCTCGACTATGAATTCCAAGGTACAAACTACGACACTCGTGCTGGCTATGTCATCGGTGGTGTGAAGGTTGCCTTCGTTGAAGACGACATATATATTAAGGGCATCAGCACTGTTAATTCAGAAGCTTGGATTAAGGGTACGAAGGACGAGAACGGCAATTATGTATTTGCTCTTGGTCAGTTCCTGGGCCAGACTCAGAATTCTAGAGGAAGAGATGTCTTTGCCTTCTTAGCTGGCTTCGATGATTCTGTTGGACTGACTGAATTCATGATGTCGTATGATGAGGAGACAGGTATCTTCACCACTCTCACATACATGATTGAGAACTCCAACTTTGTTGATGCGATGAACTATCTGTCAGCGTTCTTGAGCGGCGCTAAGCTTCTGCCAGCTAGCCACCCCGACGCAATTGATACTGTTGAGGCTGCTGACGATGAGAAGGCTGCAACCTTCAATATTGCCGGCCAGCGTGTGGGCAAGAACTACAAGGGTATTGTCGTAAAGGCAGGCAGAAAGGTTCTCCAGAAGTAATCTGTTAAACAACTTGTGCCCCCGCACAAGTCCATGATAAATGGGGCGGCTCATATCGAGTCGCCCCATTTGTTTTTTATGTCCGATATGGCGGGCAGTCTGAATGCCTCTGTACAGCAATAGCAAACGCCCTATAGAGGAGTGGCTCTTCCCCTATAGAGGAATAACGCTTCCCCTATAGGGGGATGACGCTTCCCCTATAGGGCGTTTGCTTTTCCCCTATAGGGGGTTGAACGACGCTCCTGTATGTGTCTGTCAAAGCATGCCAGTACCTCTGTTCTGAAGAGGTGGTGTTTTGTCTCCCAATAGGTATTATCTTCTTCGTCAAAGGCCTGTACCTTTTGGCAAGGATCTATACATCTTTTGTAACAGTGCTGTAGCTCTCATTTAAGCACTGCTAAACTTCCGTCCGAGCACTGCTAAACTCTTGTTTAAACACTGCTATAATTTTATTTAGGCACTGCTAATACTTTGAATGGACATTGCTGCGTACAAAAAAAATAGCCCCCTGCAGAGCGTGTCTGCAAGGGGCTTGGCTTTATGCTGAGTCTTCTTGTTTAGAAGAAGATGTAGCGCTTGTCGTTGATATCGGCTTTCTGAATCAACTCGCTCTGGAAGTTGCCGAGGCTGCGAGCGATTGTCTGCTGGAGTTTCTGCTCTTCCTCTTTCTGGTCGAACTTAGCGTCGCTCTTCTTTTGGTCGAGCACTTGATAAGCATAGATGGCAGCCTTGCCCTTGAGGCCAGACTTGAAGTCGCCCTTCTTGGCCTTGCTTACAGAACCGCTCAGGGCGGGCTCGCTTGCACCGATCTTCGAAACGAAGGCGTTGCTCATGAAGGTGATGTGGTGGATGGTGTCGGTTACTGCGCCTTCCATCTTAGCCACGTCGGCTATGCTCTTTGCTGCCTTCATCTTCTCCTGAAGCATGGCAGCCTTCTTGTCCTTCATCACTTCGCTGGTCAGGTATTCGCGGATTTGCTCGTCGTCCCAAGCAAGATAACCTTTCTTGTGGATGCCTGCAAGTGTGAGAACCAGCAGGTGGTCGTTCTCGCCACACTCATAGAGGGGAGACACATCGCCAACCTTGGTCTTCTCGTCGAAGATCCAGCGGAGAGCCTCTCTTGTGCTGCGTACGTTTGCGACGTTGTGCTCTGTGCAGCGGAGGTTGTTGCGGGTCTGTACGGTGTAGCCTGCCTGTGCTGCATTGGCTTCAATGTCCTCTGCCTTAGGATTGCCGGCAAGGAAGCTGCTGAAGTCGTTGAATGCCTTGTTGTAAGTATCCTTGCTGAAGTCAATGGTACGCTTGATGACTGCGACGTTATACTTTGCGATGATGTTACGACGATCGGTAACCTGTGCAATGATAGCGCCTTGGCCGTCGAAGACAATCTTGTTGGTGCTGCCAACAGCTGCGTTGCTGAGGGTGCTCAGGAACTTGCGGTTGTTCTCGTCAATAGCCTGACCCTCATACTGGCTGCTGGTGAGCCAAGCCTTTGTGGCAGGCTGGTCGTACTTCTTGGCAATGGTATCGAAGTTGGCACCAGCGGCAAGAGCATTCATGATGCTGTCTGCTGTCTTCTCGATGGCTGCCATGTCGTTGCCGGGAACAGCAATCTGGCGTACTTCGATAGAGTCGGGGAGGTTGACTTTCTCAATGAGGCGAACAATGTTGATGGTGTTGTCGTGTTCATGCACGAAGGGACCAACCTGCTGGCCTACGCTCATAGAGTCGAGTTTCTCGGCAATGTCGTGAGGAAGACTCTTTGCGCTTACGGGAAGAACGCTGTAGGGAACTTGGCTTGCAGCCTCGCGGACAGTCTTGGCGGGGTCAGCACCCTCGGTAAGAGCCTGAGCATAGCCTTCCATCTCCTTCTGCAGGTCAGCCTTGTCGGCTTCGCTGGCAGTAACGTTGATGTCGATGTACTTGATGTCGCGTGTCTCCTCGTCTGCATGGAACAACTCCTTCAGCTCTTCGTACTTAGCCTTGAGCTCGCTGTCCTCAACCTTCACGTCGTCGTCCTTGATGCTAGTGAAGGGCAATGCAGCCATGTAGATGTCTGTTTCGTTGGTGCGACCTTCGAAGCTGGCCTTGGCAGCAACGGGGTTGCTTACCATCAAGCCGTTGAGCAGAGCCTGATACTTATTGTTCAGCGTCTGGCGGCGAATGGTCTTCTCGATGAACTTCCAGTAGTTGTTCATCTGCTGGTACTGTTCCTTGACCTCGCTGCTCAGGTCAGGATTTGTCATGACCTCGTTGTACTGGTTCAGGAACTGCTTCAGTGCGTTAACGTCGAATGTGCCCTGCTGGGTGCGGAAAGGAGTTTGTGCAAGCATTGGGCTGCGGCCGTTGTTGATGATGTCCTGCATCTCAGCGTCTGTAACGGTGATGCCAAGTTTCTCGCACTCGTGCTGCATGATCTTGTCGTTGACAAGCGTCTGCCAAACTTGGTCGCGCATCATGGAGAGCTGGTCGTCGTTCAATGTGTTGACACCCTGAGTGAACTTCACAACGTCGGTGTATTCCTCGACCTGTGCATTGAAATCCTGTACGTTGATTTTGTCACCATAAATCTTGCCGACGCGCTGATGACGCTCTGTCTGTGTGTAAGAGAGAGAGCGCACGAACTCTTCGGCAATGAAAGCGAACAGAGCAAGGCCGACCGTAAAGATGAGGATCTTGCCTCTGTTGCGAATTTTTTGTAATGTTGCCATGTGTTATTTATGTTTTGTTTATTATTGTTAGCTTAAAAAGCGCACAAAGGTACGCATTTTTTTTCATATAACAGACATTTACATGAAGAAAATGTGCGTTCCTTTGCCGTTTTTGCTTTGCAAACGTCACAGCAGTGCCCGTCGAGGGACCAATTACTCCTCCAGCAATTGCTTAAGGAAGGCATCGAGGTCGTCCTCAAGTCCATCGAGCAACGTGCTGTCGAGCATCACTGTCTCTTCGCTGTCGATGATGACCAAGTCCTGTAGTGTCTCGTGGTCTTCGTCGATGAGTACGAAACTGAAGGGTTGCATGATGCTCATCTTCTCGATGCTCGGACGCATGTCCTCGATACATTTGCGCAGGATGGGCACGATGTCCTCGTAGAACTCCTCGTCGGAACTCTTTATCCATTCCTCAACAACGCATCGGTCGAGCTCCTCGTCATCGTCATTATATGTGCGTATCTCGCCAGTATAGTTACTTACCAAGAGGTGGATGTCTGTCATGACAGGCTCGGCCTCGGTTGGGAACTTGGCGATGACTTTGCGCAGTGTGCGCTCAATCTGCTGGATTGTCTGTTTGCTTGCTTCCATAGAATTATAGATTTCTTCCGTGACACTGTTTGAACTTCTTGCCGCTACCGCAAGGACAAGGGTCATTGCGGCCAGGCAGGTTCTCGCGGCGAATGGGCTGTACGGGCTGACGGTCACGCGTGTCACGAGCAGCAGCCTGTTGCATTCCTGCGTCGGTCAACTCTCCGCGCGACTCTTGCAGACGAGGCTGCTCTCGGCGAGGCATCTCCTGCTGAGGCGCTCCCTGAATCTGCAGTTCCGGTATCATGGCACGCATGATGATGCTGACGGTGCGGTCGTTGATTTGGTTTATCATGTCGTCGAACAGCTTTGCACTCTCCAATTTGAAGATGAGCAAGGGGTCCTTCTGTTCGTAGCTGGCATTGTGTACGCTGTGCTTCAACTCATCGAGCAGTCGCAGGTTCTCCTTCCATGCATCGTCGATGATGTGCAGGATGATGGCCTTGTGGAAGGATGTTACGACAGAACGAGACTGACTCTCATAGGCTTCCTTGAGGTTCGACGGGATGTTGTACTGGCGGTTGCCTGCGATGACGGGCACCATAAGGTTCTCATACATGCTGCCCTGAGGACTCTCATAGATGGCAGTCACAACCTTGTTGGCATTGGTCATCATGATTTCCGTCTTCTGCTGGAAGCGCTCCAGAACCTTCTGGTAAGCCAGCTCGGCCACATCGTCGAGCTTCATTGTCTCAAGTTGCTCGGCAGTGAAAGGTACTTCCATTGCCATGATTTCGAGGAAACGTTGGCGACATCCTTCGTAATCATTGTTCTCCAGAATGTTGCAGACGCGGTCCCAAATCATGTTACTGATGTCCATGCCGAGACGTTCGCCGATGAGTGCATGGCGACGCTTCTCATAGATGACCGTACGCTGCTTATTCATGACGTCGTCGTACTCGAGCAGGTTCTTACGGATGCCGAAGTGGTTCTCTTCGACCTTCTTCTGTGCGTTCTCGATACTGCGGGTAATCATGCTATGTTCAATCATCTCGCCATCCTTGAAGCCGAGGGTGTCCATCACTCGGGCAATACGCTCGCTGGCGAAGAGTCGCATCAGTTTGTCCTCGATGCTGACAAAGAAGACGCTGCTGCCTGGGTCGCCTTGACGGCCGGAACGTCCGCGCAACTGACGGTCCACACGACGACTCTCGTGACGCTCTGTGCCGACGATTGCCAGACCGCCTGCTGCTTTCACCTCGGGCGAGAGTTTGATGTCCGTACCACGACCTGCCATGTTGGTGGCGATGGTTACGGTGCCCAGCATACGCTCTTCGGTCTTGAGGAGTTCGGCTGCTTCGCGAGGCTCACGCTTCTCCTTCTTGGCTGCTTCGGCCTCGATGCGTGTCTGATAGCTTATGGCTGTACTCTTCTCGTTGAAAGCCCTGCCGTCGGTTGCGACATAGACGGTGCCCAAAGCACTCTGACCTGCCAAGGCCACGATGTCGGCTTCCTTTTGGTGAAGCTTTGCATTCAATACCTGATGAGGTATCTTACGCATTTGCAACATCTTGGAAAGCATCTCGGAAATCTCGACACTCGTGGTACCAACAAGCACGGGTCGGCCGTTGGTGCGCATCAACTCGACTTCCTCGATGACAGCCTTGTACTTCTCGCGCTGCGTACGGTAGACGCGGTCGTTCATGTCTATACGTACAACAGGACGGTTCGTCGGCACCTCAACAACATCAAGCTTATAGATGTCCCAGAACTCGCCTGCTTCGGTGACGGCTGTACCTGTCATACCAGCAAGCTTGTGGTACATGCGGAAGTAGTTCTGCAGGGTAATAGTCGCGTATGTCTGCGTGGCAGCTTGTACCTGCACATGTTCCTTTGCCTCGACGGCCTGATGCAAGCCATCGCTCCAACGGCGGCCTTCCATGATACGACCTGTCTGCTCATCCACAATCTTGACTTCACCGTCTTGAATAACGTACTCGTCGTTGAGGTTGAACATTGTATAGGCCTTCAACAATTGCTGTATGGTGTGTACGCGCTCGCTCTTGGTTGCATAGTCGTTGAAGATGCGATCCTTCTCTTCGAGCTTCTCCTCGTCTGTCTTGCCTGAATGGTCAATCTGCGAGAGGACTGTAGCGATGTCTGGCAGGATAAAGAGGTCGGGATCGTTGACCTGAGAGGCCAGCCATTCGTTGCCCTTGTCGGTCAGTTCCACGCTGTTTAGTTTCTCATCAACCACGAAATAGAGTGGGTCGGTAGCCTCGTGCATACGGCGGTTGTTGTTCTCCATATAGATCTCTTCTGTGGAGAGCATGCCAGCCTTGATGCCTGGTTCGGAGAGGAACTTGATGAGCGGTTTGTTCTTTGGTAGAGCCTTGTGGCTGCGGAAGAGGGCAAGGAAACCTTCGGCCGTCTTTTGTTTGTCGTTTGCCTCTGTACCTTCGGTTATCTGCTTCTTCGCGTCGGCAAGATATTGTGTTGCCAGCTGCCTTTGTACGGTGCGGGCATCATCGATGAGGACTGAGTCCACCTCATCGACGATGGCATAGTTGTGGGCACGTTGCACGAGGTCCTTCGGGTCTTGCGCCATGTTGTCGCGCAAGTAGTCGAAGCCGAACTCATTGTTCGTGCCGAAGGTAATGTCGGCAAGGTATGCTTTGCGACGCTCCTCACTATTGGGTTGATGCTTGTCGATGCAATCGACACTCAAGCCGTGGAACATATAGATGGGGCCCATCCATTCCGAGTCACGCTTTGCCAGATAGTCATTGACAGTGACGACGTGTACGCCGTTACCTGTAAGTGCATTGAGGAAGACGGGGAGTGTGGCGGTGAGGGTCTTACCTTCACCCGTGAACATCTCGGCAATCTTGCCTTGATGCAGAACGGTGCCACCGAAGAGCTGGACGTCGAAGTGAATCATGTCCCACTTCAGGTCGTTGCCACCTGCTACCCAGTGATTGTGGTAGATAGCCTTGTCGCCTTCGATGTCAACAAAGTCATGCGATGCGGCAAGGTTGCGGTCGAAGTCGTTTGCTGTGACCTCGACGTTTTCGTTTGTTGCAAAGAGCTCTGCGGTTCTCTTTACGATGGCGAATACTTCAGCGCGTTCCCTGTCAAGAGCCTTCTCGAAGGTTTCGAGCACGTCCTTCTCCAACTTGTCTATTTGTGAGAAGATGGGAGCGCGGTCTTGAATGTCGGTTGAAGGAATCTTGTCCTTGAGCACTTGTATCTGCTCGCGCAAATCCTTGACGGAATCCTGTATGCGCTGCCTTATTGCCTTGGAGCGTTCGCGGAGTTCGTCGTTCGAGAGTGCCTGTATTTCTGGATAGACCTGCAGCACGGCCTCTACCAGAGGACGATAGGCTTTCAGGTCGCGGCTTTTCTTATCGCCGAAGAGTTTTACTAGAAACTTGGATATGTCCATATATTATATAATGTATTGTTCGTTGTTTATGATGATTGTCTTAGTAGTTAAGTGGAGCCTGCGGACAAGCGTTCGGAGCTCGGATGCGCAGAGTCTGTGCTATTGTGGGTGCAACCTGGTCGATGCTGACGGGGATTCGAACCTTTTCGGGTACGATGCCTGCGCCGAGGAAGAAGAGTGGGAAGCTTAGGTACGACTCTCGACTGAGTGATTGGTCGTGCGTTTCCTCGTTCTTGAGCACCCATCCTGGCGAGACTTGTATTAGGATGTCGCCAGAGCATCTCGGGTTGTATGCATTGCGGAGCTTGCTGATGCCTGGAGTGCCGGCGCCAAGAGCAAGGCGCTGACTCGTATAGACATCCTTAACGCCACTCAACTGGATGAGGAAAGCGCTGCAACGGTCGAGCACTTCCGTCAGGTTGAGGTTGCGGTTCTCAATGAGTTTTAGGTTAAGATAGAGTTGGTTGTCGATGGCTGTCTCAACATAATTGCCCTGCCCGTAAACGGCGATGAGGTACATGTTGAGCAGAGCCTGTGCCTTCGTGATGGAGAAGACACCTGTAGGGATGCGGTACTTGCTCAGGTCCATCATCTCTTCGGAATCGAAGTAACCTGTGCTGGTAACCACGAACAGCGTCTTGTCCGAGCCTACCTTCTCGTCGATGAAATCAAAGAGTTCCTCGAGTTGCCGGTCGAGACGAGCGTAAGTGTCCTGCATCTCCATGCCGTACCCGATGGCGGACTGGTGGTCATAAGTGCCGGCATAATAGGTGAGCGTCAGCAGGTCGGTGACGGCATCGGTGCCGAGCCCAGCCTTCTCGATGGTATGCTTAGCAAAAAGGTTGACCTCATCGTTGACGCAAGCTGTAGCCTTGAACTCGCGGAACTTGCGGCCAGACTTAAACTTGTGGCTGAAAGGCTTGACCTTTGCGCCAGTCGAAACGAAGTAGTGGAAGTTGACTACTTGCTCATTGAGGGGTTCATAGTGTATGTCGCCAATGCGGTCTTCGAGCGAAGACAGTTTGTCGTATTCGGTAGCCCATTCGGGATAGTTGTCGTAGTAACAAGTGGTAGCCCATCTGCCTGTCCAGTCGTCGAGCCAGAAAGCACCGTTACCTGCGTGGCCTGCACCGAGGATGGCTGCTTCACGAGTCGGGGCGATGGAATAGACGAGGCTCTTCCCCTCGGAAGATACCTTCAGTTCGTCGCCGATGGTTGATACGGCAAGGTGCTTGGGCGAGGACTTCTCGTCAGTAAGGATGCCTGGATAAGTCTCGTCGTCCACGCAGAAGACGGGCCGCAAGGTCTGTCGGTCGAGCCAACGATCGCCCACAATGCCGTTAGCATATGGGCTGGTGCCAGTCATCAGGCAAGCCATAGCCGATGCTTGGTCGGGCGAGCTGAAGGGGTATTCTGCTTGTGAATAGAAGCGCCCTTGTTCTTTGAGACGTTGGAACCCTCTCTGCCCATAAAGTGGCGTGAAGGCATCCAGATAGTCGCTCCTCAACTGGTCGATGACGATGTTTACGACCAAGGACGGCACCTGAGGCGCGTCTTGAGCGTTGGAACCCGTCACGGCAAGTAGCACGATGAGCGAGGATAGTAGTCTGTATTTATTTACGGCCATGCTTCTTCTTTCTGTGGCAGAAGTAATAATAACTTAAAGGTCTTGTGAGCAAACACAATGCCAAAGGTACGGTTATTTTCGCAAATACTTGTGGTATCCATGGAGAAAATAACAAGAATAATGCCAAAACGGCAAAATAGAAGGCATACCAGAGTGTTTCCTTATGCTTGGTGGCAGCTTTTATGACAAGAGGAATGCCGATGAAGTAGATCGGATTGAGCAGCCAAATCTGCCAATTGGAGTCTACCGCGGGGTGTTCTGAAAAGAAGAACATGAAGCAGAGCAAGGTTCCGGCAGCTCCTTGAAGCAGGAGAATCAATACATCCCAAAGCCAGAAGTGTCGCCCCAGCCATGCTTCGAGAAGCAAGATGAAGAGGCAAAGCGCTCCAAAGCAAAGCATGACTTGCAGGGGAGAAAGTAGGAACTCGCTCTCCACGACTTGTTCTTTTGCCTCAAGCAGAACTTTCTTGTCTCTTACGAGAGGCCTCATTTCTCCTTTGCCATTACGGATAAAGGCGCCATCGAAGGCTTGCATCATGTTCTCCGGGATGAACATCGCTGCCCGTTCGGACAATATGGTGTCCATCTCGGAGCCAAGCAGTAAGTCATTGCCTTCCTGTGCCCAAGGATGCTGAGCCGTGTAATGATGCAGAATCTCGCGAGCTGTCTGGTGGGGTAGGGTGTCAGGATATTGGATGCTGCCTCTGACGACTTGCTCCACCATGTCGCGCACCTTCGTCGTGCAGTTATTGTAGAGGAAGTTGTATCGGTATTCGCGATTCTCCGGCTGGCAGTTCTCGATGAGTGCAGCCAGCAAGCAGTTTGCCTCGGAAGGCGTCAGGTTCAGTTCCTGCTCGGTGATGCTGGAGCCACGCCTGTCATAGTCGATAATGAAGTACTTCCAGGGGAGCGGCTCTATCATGTAGTCCGTCTGCCCAAGCACGAAGTGCCAGGTGAAGTGGGGCTTACGGAAGTCGAAGACGCCGTAGTTGAAGACCTCGTCGATGCTGTCCTTCGGCACTTGCACGCGAATGGCGGTGTGTCCATAGAGGGAATACACCTCCTGCCCAGGCGAGCAGGTGAGAAGTGACACGCGCAGGGTGTCCTGTTGTGCTAGTGTAATTGACAACTTACAACTTACAACTGACAACAGAAAAAAGCATAAAAATATGACCAATCTCTTAAACACGGGCGCAAAGGTACAACTTTTTCCCCAAACTCGCAAGAATATTCTGTCCTTAATAAGAAATATGAGGGGCGTGCAGTCAGGCGAGAAGTGCGAGGAACTGACTCCAAGAGTGTTCTGGAACTTCATGTTCCAAGGGTCTGGGTTTGGCAAAATGTAAGTAAATACGCCGATTTGCTTACATCTTGATTTTGCGAGAATCTTGTAAAATCGCCGAAAATGTCCACGGACGATGTTTTGCTCATTTTTCAGGAGAAATGCGCTTAAAACGAGTCTGTACTGATAATCAATATGTTACAAACCGAAAATCCAAGAGAAAAGTACTGGATTGACAACTTCGCTTGCCAAAAACGCCCATTTTAACAGCGTTTTTGCCCAATTTTACTACAGAGGAGTCACCCAAGGTACACTGCCGAAATTGTCATTCCCCTATAGGGCGTTTGCCATTCCCCTATAGGGCGTTGGGGAACCCTCCCTAATGAATTGGTAAATTCGGCCTGTTTTAGCCCCTTTTTGGGTACAGTGAAATATGACAGATAGAAAGCAAAAGACTAGATTCGGTAACAATCTGTATTTGTGGAAAGAGTGTCTTGTTTGGTGGCCTTTTAACCGGATGACTTGCACCCAATATGGTTAAAATAACAAAATTATGAATTATGAATTATGAATTATGAATTAAAAGTTGTACCTTTGTGCCCGTGAAATTGATAATAGACATAGGAAACTCCGTCATCAAGATGGTGGCTTTCCGTGGAGACGAGCCCGTCGATGAGCTTCGGGCTGAGAATGGAGACCTCTCTGGACTGGCTGCCTTCGTCGGTAAGCACAGTTTTCGTCAAGGCATCGTGGGTGCCGTCCGCAATCTCACTCCAGGCGAGGAGAAAGCACTCAATAGTCTGCCGTTCCCGCTGCTCCGCTTTACGTCGGACACCCCGATACCCATAACGTGTCGTTATCGCACGCCCGAGACGCTTGGCAGCGACCGTTTGGCAGCCGTCGTTGGCGCCAGTTCGCTGAAGCCCAATACCGACCTCCTCATCATCGATGCAGGCACTTGCATCACCTACGAGGTCATCGATGCTCGTGGCAACTATTGGGGCGGCAACATCGCTCCTGGCATGCAGATGCGTCTCCGGGCCTTGCACGAGTTCACTGCCCGTCTGCCTCTTGTAGATCCCGAAGGCGAGGTGCCCGGCATGGGCTACAGCACGGAGACAGCCATCCGCAGCGGTGTGCTGCGCGGCATGAAGTATGAGATTGAGGGCTACATCAAGTCTATGCGCTCGAAGTTCCCACACCTGCAGGTCTTCCTGACGGGCGGCAATCGCATCAATTTCGACGAAGACATCAAGAACCTGGTGTTTACAGACAAATACATAGTCCCGAGAGGACTCAACAAGATACTCGACTACAATAAAGAATTAAGAGTGAAGAATTAAGAATTAAGGATGAAGAATCTTAAGTTACTTGCATTTCTCTTGCTCCTTGCTCCTTGCTCCTTGCCCCTGAGGGCGCAATCGACAGGCACAATCTCCTCGTATTCCCGCTTCGGGCTGGGTGTGCTTCATGACCAGTCGAACGGCCTCAGTAAATCAATGGGAGGCGTTGGTGCTGGCGTCCGCGTCGGCAATCGCATCAATTCGCTCAATCCCGCCTCTTATTCTGCCATCGATTCCCTAAGCCTCATTCTGGATGTAGGCATGAGCGGTTCCTTCGGCAAGATGAATTTAGGGGCAAAAACCGTAGGTGTGAACAGTGCAACGCTCGATTATGTTCATGTGGGTATGCACATCGCCAAGAGGCTCGGCCTCGCCGCCGGCTTCATGCCTTATACAAGCATCGGGTATAAGTTCTATTCGCCAGAAAGGGTTATCGGCTACAACCAGAACAGTTCGTTGGCCGAGACATTCAGCGGAACCTATATCGGTAGCGGAGGCTTGAACCAGGCATACATCGGATTGGGCTGGAAGGCGTTTCGGAACTTCTCGATAGGTGCCAATGCCGGTCTGCTCTGGGGAAAATACAGCCATTCGGTTGTGCCGGACTTTCAGGAAGGCGGCACAAGCAGCAGCTCGTACAGTAGCACCATCAAGACCTATTATGCCTCGATGCTGACCTATAAGATAGACTTGGGCGCTCAATATTCCGTAAGGCTGACCTCGCAAGACTGGCTGAATCTCGGCATCACGGCAGGCATAGGACACAAGATAGCACAAGACGCATCGCTCACCCTCTTTACCATAAAGGGCGATACGACAGAATATACGGCTTCCTCTCCATTCGACCTGCCATACTCCTATGCCTTTGGCGCTTCATGGCAACACAAGAATACCCTCATGGTGGCTGCCGACGTGCGTCACGAACGCTGGGGCAACTGCCGCATGCCCGTCGAAACACCCGCAGGCTATGTGCCTATGGAGGGTTCTTACAAGAATATGACCAAGATAGGCGTCGGTGCTCAATGGACTCCAGACCCCTATGTGAAGGCATATTGGAAGCGTATCCAATATCGTGCAGGCATCAGTTACACCACCCCCTATCTCAAGGTGGACGGTAAGGATGGGCCTATGGAACTCCGCATGGGAATGGGCGTTGGATTGCCCATTACAAACAAGATTAACAACCGCTCAGTCGTTAATGTAGGTGTGCAGTGGTTGAGGCGTTCGTCTGGTGCAGTCGGCCTGAAAGAAGATTACTTCGTCATCAATCTCGGCATGACATTCAATGAACGATGGTTCGTGAAGTACAAGATTAACTGATGAGAAGCCTCTCTCCTGTTCTCCTGTTCCTCTTATTGCTCTCCTTTAGCTGCTCGGGCGAGGTGGAGCATCTGGCAGAACCCGTTGCAGGGAAGGATTCTCTCCTGTTCATGCATTCGACAGGCATCAATACCCTCATTAGCGATAGCGGCATGATGCGCTATCATCTGGTCGCTGAGGAATGGGACATCTATAATGGCTCCAATGGCGAACCGCCCTCATGGAAGTTCATGAAAGGACTGCTCATGGAACGCTTCGACGAGAAGTTCCATACCGACCTCTTCGTACAGTCCGATACGGCTTACCTGCACAAGCAACAACTCTGGGAACTGCGGGGAAGAGTGCTGATACGCAACGTCAACGGCGATGTCTTCCGTACAGAAGAACTCTTCTGGGACCTGAACAAACATGAGATGTGGAACACCCAATACATGCACATCACAACTCCCGAACGTGAACTCGAAGGCGATGAGTTCCATAGCAACGAGCAAATGACACGCTATACAGTATTCAATTCCGCAGGAACTTTCCCTGTTACAGAAATAGAGCCTACTCGTCAATGATAGACACATCAATCATAATAGCCACAATCGTTACTCTCCTCTTCTCGGGCTTCTTCTCGGGTATGGAGATAGCTTTCGTCTCGAGCAGCAAGCTTCGCTTTGAGATGGATAGGGAGGAACAGGGCTTTTCTTCCCGCCTGATCGATACCTTCTATCGTCACCCCAACAGTTTCATCTCGACACTTCTGGTGGGAAACAATATCGCCCTGGTCGTTTATGGCATTCTGATGGCAAAGATAGTCAATGCCCTAATCCTTATTCCCTTGGGTATTCACCATCCTGATGGCAATTGCCCTAACGAAGCTCTTTGCCTGTTCCTGCAAACAATTCTTGCCACATTCATTGTCCTCGTTACTGGCGAGTTCTTGCCCAAGACGCTCTTCCGCATCAATCCCAACAAGATGATGCGCATCTTTGCTCTGCCTGCCTACATATTCTATATTGTGCTCTGGCCCATCAGTAAGTTTACGAGTTCGCTTGGCAAACTCTTGCTTTGGATGGTAGGCGAGAAGGTTAAGAGAACGGAGCAGGAAAAGACCTTTACCCGCGAAGACCTTGATTATCTTATCCAAAGCAATATCGATAAAGCAGCCGACGATGAGGATATCGAAGACGAAGTGAAGATATTCCAGAACGCACTTGACTTCAGCTCTGTCAAGGTGCGTGACTGTATTGTTCCACGAACCGAGATAACAGCCGTATCGACAGAAACCTCGCTTCGAGACTTGCTTACCCTGTTCGTTGAGAGTGGTCATAGCAAGATTATAGTATATAAGGAAGATATCGACGATATTGTCGGTTACATCCATACCGTCGAGATGTTCCGCCTCGGCGAAGATGAAGATTGGACAGAGCACGTTCGTGAAGTGCCTATCGTGCCTGAGACGATGAATGCTCAGAAGTTGCTCGGCATCTTCATCAGCCAGAAGCGTTCCCTCGCTGTTATCGTCGATGAGTTCGGCGGCACGAGTGGAATCGTCACAATGGAAGACCTTGTTGAAGAGATCTTCGGTGAGATAGAAGACGAGCACGACAGCAAGAACTATACAGCCAGGCAGACCGCTCCAGGCGAATACCTGCTTTCAGGACGTCTCGAGATAGCTCAAGCCAACGAACTTCTTGACCTCGATTTGCCTGAAAGCGACGAGTATTTGACCGTCGGAGGCCTTATTCTTCATGAGTTCCAGAACTTCCCCAAGCTGAATGAACCTGTCAGGATTGGCAAATGGGAGTTCAAAGTCACCAAGAAGACCACGACAAAGATTGAGCTTGTCCAGCTTCGTATTCTCGACGAATAATGCTGAATATGCAGACAAAATGAAGGTCTTATGCAGAAAAAGCATGAGAAAAGTGCATATTATGCGTGAAAAGTTATGCTTGTTTGCATAAAATGTTGTATCTTTGCAGCCGTTAACTCATAAAATTTAAAAAGATGGAAAAGCTGGATAAGAAAGCCAGATTGCAAACAATCCGCAAGATTGTCAGCACGAACAGCCTGGAGAGTCAGGAAGATTTGCTCGCCGCATTGAAAGAAGAAGGTTTTGTCAGCACACAAACAACCTTAAGTCGCGACCTCAAGCAGTTGCGCATCAGTAAAGTCAGGATACGTAACGGCCATAGTGTTGGAAGAGGTAAACCAGACGAAGTGGCGGCTTAATTTCTCTGGAAATCTAATGGTCGTACACACCCCACCTGGTCATGCCAGCATGGTTGCCTATGATGTGGATAACGCCAAGAACCCCAATTTCCTTGGAACTGTTGCCGGCGACGATACGGTAATCGTGGTCCTGGCAGAAGGTGTGGACAGGGAAGTGGCTGGCAAGATTGTTCGTGACATGTTCCCCAAACTGGGATAAAGTTTCGCTACACATTATTATATATATAAGGAGACATCTTTGAAATGAAAGATATAAAGGGCGAAGACATACGTGTGCTTGTGGCCGATGCCGAACACGAAAAGTATGTCGATACAATTATAGAAACCATTCGCGAGGCTGCGCGCAAGCGTGGGACTGGT
>ONSR01000041.1 GCA_900320565.1 uncultured Prevotellaceae bacterium | reverse complement strand
TGGGGCGAGAGCTGGGTGTGCGGCGCAACGAGCGACGACCTCATCACCTGGACGCCCATCGTGGACGCAAACACGGAACTGCTCTATCTGGTGAAGCCTCGCAAGGGGTTCTTCGACAGTCTGCTCACCGAGTGCGGCCCTCCGGCAGTCCGTACGGCAGATGGCATCGTGCTTATCTACAACGGCAAGAACGCCAGCGGCAATAATGGCGACGGCTGTTATGCCGCCAACACTTATGCAGCAGGGCAGATGCTCTTCGACAGAGAGAATCCGCTCGTGCTCCTCGACCGCCTCGACAAACCCTTCTTCCGGCCGATGGACGCCTTCGAGAAGAGCGGACAGTATGCGGCCGGCACGGTCTTTACCGAGGGGCTTGTCTACCATCAGGGTAAATGGTTCCTCTACTACGGCTGTGCCGATTCGTTCGTCGGCGTGGCAGTCTGCGACCCTGCAACAGCCCTCCACGAAGGCGACCCTGTCCTCAGCGTGCAGGTGCCGGAGGGTGTCGTCAGTCAGCAGACAGGTATCGGCACGGGCAAGGTGCGTTGCTTCGTCAACTCCTGCAGCGGCTATGCTGCCGAGGGCGAACGTCCGGCCAACATGCTCATGAGCTACATCTACCCGGGCCGCAAGTGGTGCGACACGAGCACCGAGCAGCCTTGGCTCATCCTGGAGTTCACGGGCATCTACGAAGTGGACCGCCTCGTCTTCCGCGACGTAGGGAAACGCGAGGCAAACTGCGGCAATGTGCCTGAGTACTGGGTGTATGGCCGCATGAAGACGAACGAGGACTGGACGCTGCTGGCACATGAGGACGGTGTGGAAGGCAAGGACGAGAAGGACATCAGCTTCCCGGCTGCCGAGGTGCGCTACCTGAAGCTCGTCTTCTCTCGCGGCACGCGTCCCAGCGGCGAGGCGGACAATGCGATTCGCCTTTATGGCTGCGACGTCTATGGACGCTTCGTGAGTGATTTGCCCAGAACCGATGGTAACGTCAGCATCGGAAAGTGCATCCTTGCTGCCTGCGACGCGCCTGATGCCACCAAGAGCGCACTCAATCTGCTGACAGGCACGCCGGCTGCCGAGCGTCCGTGGCGTCCTACGACACCCCAGCAGGGCAGCGACCCTTACCGTTACGTCATTGTTGATTTGGAGCAGACCTACGACATCAAGCGTCTTTTGCTATGGGACGCCAAGAGTATCGACACGGATGCCACGAACATGAATGCCTATCAGATGTTCATCAGCCAAGAGCAGCCCGACCTGAGCCTCATTACAAAGTCGGGCGACAGCAACACCTGCTGGACACAGGTGGCTGACCGAAAGAACGCAGGTTCAATGAATAAGAAGACCGTTTCCCTCTCCACGCCAGTTCGCGGACGCTATGTAAAGCTTGTCTTTCCCCGCACTTCTGCCGGCATGAACAATGCCGAAGCGCCTGCTCTCTATGCTTTTCATGTCTATGGCACACCGGTTGAGGACGAAGATGGGATGGCTATACCTTATTATATATGTAGAGAGACCGACGCCTCTGTCTATGACCTGAAGGGTATTAAACAGGAGCGTCGGCCGCTGCAGCCTGGACTTTATATCATGTCCGGGCGAAAGGTTTTAGTCCACGATTAGAACTTAAAGCCTAATGTACATGTGATGGTGTGCCTCGTCAGGTCAACATTGACGGGGTCGATGGTCTGCGACAGATCATCATATATGCTTGCGACATTTCTCTGGTACACTGGGTCGTTGGTCGTAAAGCTTGTGTCGAATGCATAGAAGTCTGCCTTTTGGTTGCGAACCTTGTAGGCGAGGTCAACATAGAACTTCTTGTAGTGATAACCCATACCCAAGGTGATGATGTTGGTATTGCCAAGGCGCATGTAGTTTGTGTTAGTGGCATAGTCTCTCATCGCTGTGCTGCCATCGTCTGCAATGCGTAACTGGTCGAAGCTGATATCCTTCTTATAGGCAGAAGTACTCAGGTTGTAGCCCAGGCGGAAGGAGAGGTTCTTTGTGGCATTGGCTTCGAGGCCGACACGTAAAGTATGTGTGCCGCGCAGGTTGTCGCGTGTATGCCTATTCATAGCGACGTCCTTGTAGCCGTCATGAATAGTGCCATAATAGTAATCGTCGTTCCCGGGATAGCCCATGCTGGACTTGTTGTAGGCAGCATATTCATAGTCAACATCCCAGGCGAAACTGCTTCCGATGGTGCTGCCAAGGCTGGCACGTACCTTCCAAGGCGAGCGTAAAGTAAACTTCAGGTAGCTTTCAACGCCGTCCCTATATAGGTCGTTGAGGTTCATTACTGTGCTGTTGCGCAGGCGATACCATGTCGGAGTCTCCACTGCGAAGCCGAAGCGGAAGGGACTATCCTCGATGGGACGTATGATGGCGCCAAGCTTCACGTTGATGCCAGTGCCGGTGATGCGGACGTCGTTGTACACGTCGTGATTGATTTCGCCATTCAGGAATTCCCAATAAGAGTTCCATCCGCTATAGCGCATGTTGTCCACACCGACAGTTAGGCCGAGGAAGGCGCGGTTGTTGACATTGGTGCTCAGGTTGAAGTCGAACGATTGCAGGGAGCCTTCGCTGTGGTGCGTGTATGTATTATTCGAGGAGCGTATTTCGTTGTATAGGTATTGTCCGTCAGCTTTGAAGAAGTTATTGTCTTGAGCCAGGCCGGCAAGTGTGGTATTGTTGTCAGTCACGTAGTCTGTCAGACCAGCCACTTGGTCCATCTGACTCAGGCCGCCCAGGTCGCCGTTATCAGCATAGAAGTTGTGGTTGAAGTTAATCTTCTTCTGATAGTTGAAGGCGAAGTTGATGTAGGGACACGTTTCGCTGCCTGTTTTCATATTGAATACGAAGCCGGCCTGGTCGAATGTTCCTTTGCCGCGATTCACTTCGTCGATGCTTGACTTACCCCAAGTTCCGCCAAAGGTCAGGGCGATGTCGTTCTTGCGATACAGTCCGATGCCTGCAGGGTTCCAGCTGATGACGCTCATGTCTGCGCCGAGTGCGCCGAGTGCGCCGCCCATGCCGACGTAGCGAGCTGTGCCGATGACGTCGCTCGAGCTGTTTGTGATGCGTTCGTTCAAGTATGTGTCCTGTGCTTTGGCAGCAATTGACAGTGCCAGAAGCAAGAGAAGAGAAAGCCCCCTCCTTGCCCCCCACTTTTGGGAGTGATATAAATAAGAAGTATTCATAGTTGACATATTAGGATGTTAGCCGTGTTATATTTATTGTTTACCCTTTCCAAGACACTTCCCCAAGGGGGAGCATAGAGGGTTCTGTGCCTTTATCTGCGTCCGCCGCCACTGCGTGCGCCACCGCCGCTGAAGCCGCCTCCGCCTCCTCCGCTGAAGCCTCCGCCACTACGAGAGCCTCCTCCGCCGAAGCTTCCGCTGCTTCTCGATGGACTGCTGCTGTAGCTGCTGCTGCTTCTCGATGGGCTGCTGCTGTACGTGCTGCTGCTTCTTGTTGGGGAGCTGCTGTAGGTACTGCTGCTTCTTGAAGAGCTGTTGTTGTACGTGCTGCTGCTTCTGGATGAGCTGTTGCTAAAGGTTCCGCGCGAAGTTGACATGCTGCTGCTGCGAGTTGAGCTCGTGTTTCCGCGTGTCGCTTCGTTGCTTCTGCTGCTGCGAGACGGTGTCTGATAGACGCTGCGAGAGCCGTCGTACCTGCTTCCGTCGCGTGTACTGACTGAAGATGACCTGCGAGAGCCGTCGTTGCGACCTGTCGAAAGCCTGCTGCCTCCAGTGCGTCCGCTATATGCAGTAGAGTGTGGTCTGAGGTTGTGGCTTGCCGGACTTTGACGACGAGCAATGTGTCCGCCGTAATAACCGCCGCCGTAGTAGTGGGGGTGATGCCATCCGCCGTACCAACCTCCGTAGTTGTGCCAGCCCCATCCCCAGCTGTACCAGCTGGCGTAGCCGTAGCGATAGTAGGGTGCATACCAGCCGTACCAGGGATCGTACCATGGGTCGTACCATCCGTAGCAGTAGTCCCAGATGTAGGGATCGTAGAAGCGGAAGCCATGATAGCGATACAGACGGGATGTGAGACAGAAGTCTCCGTCGTAGAGACCATCGTGGTAACCTGCGTCATAGCCTGCGTCGTAGTCTGCATAGTCGTTCTGCGAGGGCTGAGTCGTCACGAGGAGCGTGTCGCCCTTCAGTTCATAGGAGGGTGTTCCTCCAGGCTGAGCCGTGCCACGACGGTTGTATTCGTCGACGTCGCGAAGCTGTCCGGTGTGGTAGTCGACGTTGGCTTCGCCATCGTCTTCATAGGCAGACGAGTTGTTTTTCTGCACAGAAACGGTTGTCTTCTGCTGCCCCTTCTTCTTGCTGGAGAAGGAGTACATGTCGTCGTCCTGTGCGTATGTGCTAAAGCATACCAGCGATAGCATCATAAGGAAAATAACGTTAGCTTTCATGGTGCATTTCAAATTAATTACGATGCAAAGTTAAGGAGTTTTGCGCAATATGCAAAAGGGAAACACCTATTTTGTAGGGGAAATTTCCCCAACTGGGAAAATTTGACTAACTTTGCGGCAGAAATGAGCGGCTCATTGTGCTTCTTTGCCTGTTTCTCTGCCCTGCATTGCCTGTCGAGGCTTGTTGCGAAGGCGGATGTCCCACGGAGAGAAGCTTGATGGAACGTGATGTTTTGATTGCACATACATGTACGTGCAATTGCATATACATGTATGTGCAATTGCATATACATGTAGATGCAAACAACCCATGCGTGAGTGTCGGGCAAGATGACGGGGTGCGATGGGCGGGGAGAAGTGGTTCGAGGAGTGACTATACATTATTATATATATTATGAAGTATTTTGAAGTGAGTTGCGAGATACGGCCTTTCAGCGAGGATGCTGCGGATGTGCTGTCGGCCCAGCTGGCTGAGATTGGGTTCGAGTCGTTCTCCCAGACCGAGAGTGGCTTGCTGGCTTACATCCAGCAGAGCGCCTGGAACGAGGACGAGATGCGGCAGGTGGTCCGAAACTTCTGTCTGCCCGAGGTCGAAATCCGTTATACGAAGGCTGAAGCTCCTGACGAAGATTGGAACCAAGTCTGGGAGGAAGAGGGATTTCAGCCAATCATCATCCCCTCAGAGGAAGGTCAGGAGGAGGCTCTGATTGTTGTTCACGACGTGAAACATACCGACGTTCCGCCTGCCCAGTACGACATCGTCATCACGCCTCGCCTGGCTTTCGGCACCGGCAGCCACTCGACGACGCGGCTCATCCTGCGGACTCTTGCCCGACTTGACCTTAAGGGGAAGGACGTCATCGACGCCGGAACGGGTACAGGCATACTGGCTAACATGGCCATCAAGCGTGGTGCGAGCTATGTCTTCGCCTACGACATCGACGAATGGAGCGTGGAGAATGCGAAGGATAACCTCTTGCTGAACCATATCCAGACCCTCTCTGACTCCCCCTTAAAGGGGGAGAAACAAAAAGTCTCCCCTTTAAGGGGAGGTTTGGAGGGGTCTGTCGCTGTCGTTTGTGGCGACAGTTCTGTGCTCGAAAGGCAGCCCAAAGCCGACCTCCTGATAGCCAACATCAACCGAAACATCCTGCTCGAGGACCTTCCGCAATTCGCCAAAGTGGTCAAAGACAAAGGGAAAATGATCCTGAGCGGCTTTTATCAGCCGGATGTTGACACACTCACGGAAGCCGCCTTGCAACATGGCTTCTTCCCGATTGACATGGAATGTGAGGGAGATTGGGCAATGCTTCTATTCGAAGCGGATGCTCTTGGCAGGCGTGATGTTTGACACTACGAAGCTTGGCACTATCATGGCCAAGGCACTTATGACAAGCGTGCCGAGGTCGATGGCAAGCACCCACCACCAATTTACCAGCACAGGAACGGCTTCGACGTAGTAAACCTCGGGGTCCAAGGTGACCAGTCCCGTGTATTTCTGCAGGTAGATAAGGGCGAAGGCTAGTATATTTCCAAGCACGATGCCACGCAGAATAATCAGCATAGCATAGTTAAGGAAGAGGTGTCGCACTTGCTTGTTGCGCGCGCCCAAAGCCTTCATGATGCCAATAAAGTTGGTGCGTTCCAGGATGATGATGAGCAAACCGCTCACCGCAGTAAAGATGGAGACGCAAATCATCAGGATAAGGATGACCACGATGTCCATGTCGAGCAGCCGCAGCCAAGCGAATATCTGCGGATGTTCCATGCGGATGCTCATGCTGGAATAGTACTCGCCATACGAATCTTGCTTGTGGTTCACTTCGTTCACCACGTTCATTAGGGTCTCGTCGAGGCGTTCGAAGTCCTGCAACCTAATCTCCGCTCCCGCATATTGCTGGCTGTCCCAACCCAGGAGGCGGTGGATGGTGAAGAGGTCGGTGTAGGCAAAATTCTTGTCGAAGTCGGTGAGATTGGTCCGATAAATGCCCGCTACGGTGAACTTCCTTGCCCGAACTGTCTGCTCGAAGAAGTAGGCATAGATGGTTTGGCCTACCTCGACCTGCATCTCGCGAGCCATCGCCTGCGAAATCACCAGTTTGCCCGAGCCGACGGAGTCTGTGAACTCAGGCATCTCGCCCTCGATCATGTGGCTGCTGATAAAGCTGCGGTCGTAGTCCTGGCCAATGCCTTGAATGGCTATGCCACGGAAGTTGGCGTCGGTCTTCAGCATGCCCGGCTTCGTGCAGAAGCGTGCTACGGATGCCACATTAGGGATGGCCGTGAGTCGCGACGTGACGGAATCGTCGATGACGATGGGCGAGAACTCTTGCTGACCGAGGCTCCTGTAGTTCATCACCTTGATGTGCGCCCCAAAGCCCAGCACCTTGTCCTGCACTTCTTTCTGGAAGCCCAGCACGATAGCCACGCTGACCAGCATCACACAGAGGCCGATAGCAACGCCCACGGTAGCAATGCCCGTGGCCAGACGCGAGGCGCGTCCGCTGCTTCCGCCTTGCGCGAAAAGTCGTTTAGCGACAAACCAAGTGAACATCGTCAATTCATAATTATTAATTCATAATTCATAATAATATCTTTCTCCTGAAGCTTCGGGTTACTGTGACAAGGCAAATTGTGAATTATGAATTATGAATTGTGAATTAAAGGCTGCGTCCAGGGTAAGCTTCTAAAGCCTTGCGTAGTACGAACAAAGCGCGAACGAGGTCTTCTTTCTTCAGTACGTAGGCCAATCTGACTTCGTTCTTGCCGATGCCTGGCGTGGTGTAGAAGCCGGCGGCGGGTGCCAACATGACTGTCTCGCCCTCGTAGTTGAAGTCGCTTAGGCACCAGGCACAGAACTTCTCGGCATCATCGACGGGCAACTTGGCTACCGTATAGAACGCTCCCATCGGGATGGGACTGTAAACGCCGGGTATCCTGTTCAGTCCGTCGATGAGGCATTTGCGTCGTTCCACGTATTCATCATAGACTTCGCGACCGTATTCCTCGGGCTCGTCGAGACTTGCCTCGGCAGCAATCTGGCCGATGAGTGGGGGACTGAGGCGTGCCTGGCAGAACTTCATGACAGCCTTGCGCACCTCTTTGTTCTTGGTGATGAGGGCGCCGATGCGTATGCCGCACTCGCTGTAACGCTTGCTCACGCTGTCGATGAGCACGACGTTGTTCTCGATTCCCTCAAGGTGACAAGCGCTGATGTATGGGCTGCCGGTATAGATAAACTCGCGATAAACCTCGTCGCTGAACAGGTAAAGGTCATACTTCTTGACCAGATCGCGTATCTGATTCATTTCGCGACGGGTGTAGAGGTAGCCCGTCGGGTTGTTCGGATTACAGATAAGGATGGCACGCGTCTTTTCGTTGATGAGTTCCTCGAACTTCTCGACCTTCGGCAGGGAGAAGCCCTCCTCGATGGTCGTCGTGATGGTTCGGATGACGGCACCAGCCGAGATGGCAAACGCCATGTAGTTAGCGTACGCAGGCTCCGGCACGATTATCTCGTCGCCCGGGTTCAAACAAGCCAGGAAGGAGAACAGCACCGCCTCGCTACCGCCGCTGGTGATGATGATATCATCAGGCGTGAGGTTGATGTTGTACTTGCTGTAGTAGCCGACCAGCTTCTTGCGATAGCTGAGATAACCTTGGCTGGGACTGTACTCGAGGATGGTGCGGTCGATGTTCTTTATGGCGTCAATCGCCGCCTTGGGTGTCGGAAGGTCTGGCTGACCGATGTTCAGGTGGTAAACATGTATTCCTCTGTCCTTTGCGGCATAAGCCAAAGGAGCCAACTTGCGAATAGGCGACTCCGGCATCTCAACACCTCGTACGGAAATCTGTGGCATCTCTCAATTACTATTAAATCATTTACCATTTAATCATTTCGCGTGCAAAGGTACGACAAATAATTCATAGTTTGTACTATTTTAGTGGAGAAGTTTATAATTATGAATTGAGAATTATGAATTATGAATTAAAATAAGTACTTTTGCGATGCAGTAAAGATTAAAAGACATCATGCAACAACAGATTCTGCACCTGCTTTGCACAGCCGGAACTTGTCGGCTCCACTTCTCGGGTCGCGAGCATCAACTCACGGCGGGCTGTTGCATGATAGCAATGGCAAGCCATGTAGGAAACATCTGTCCCTCGCCGGATTGCCAGATGCTCCAGCTTCTTCTGCCTGCCGAGCAGCAGGCCAGTTGCATGCCCAGCAGCAGTTATGGCATCTGCGGATGGCTTCACCTGTTCATGCACCCCATCTTTCAGTTGGAGGGCGACGCGCTTGCCGTTGTAGAGCACGACTTCAAGGATGTTGCTTTCCGCAGCGAACATACGCCGGACGACTACCGACAGGAGGCTGTGCTGCAAGGCATGCGAGCCCTTTATCTTGATGTCATGAACGCCCACGCCGCTCTTTTCGAACACGAAGAGGCAACCTTGAGGGCGGCCGACATCATGTCGCGCTTCATCCGGATGCTGGAGGGCGGAAGCTACCGTCAGCACCGGACCGTGGCCTACTACGCCGAGCAGCTCTGCGTGACGTCCAAACATCTGCATCGCGTCTCTGCGCAAGTGAGTGGCCGTGCCCCGAGCTATTGGATACAGCAGTTCACCGTGATGGAAATCAATCACTTGCTCCGGCACGGGAAGCTGACGGCGAAGGAGGTGGCGGCACGTATGAACTTCGACAGCACTTCGCACTTCAGCCGATACATCAGAGGGGGAATCTCGGCAACACATGGCGAAGTTTAGGCTTGTGCGTATGCGTACATTGTTCGTACCTTTGCGGCGGAATTTAGAACAATGTAAAGCAGAAAACCTAAAAAGCTATGCAAACCCGCACATTTTTATTGTTAGCTTTCTGTGTTGCAGGCCTTTCCTTACAGGCAGAAGAAGCGCTTCGCGACACCACGCGAATGGACGAAGTCGTCGTTACCGGCACCCGTAATGCCACAGATGCCCGTCATCTGCCCTTCACTGTCACCAGCATTTCCAACGAGACGCTCAATGAGAACTACCGTTCTTCCGTCCTGCCCACCGTCATGGAGCAGACGCCGGGACTTTTCGTCACCAGCCGCGGCATGCTGGGCTATGGCGTGAACAACGGTGCAGGCAATATCAAGGTGCGCGGCGTGGGCAGCGGTGCCCAGCTCCTCGTGCTGATAGACGGACAGCCGCAGTACGCAGGCCTCATGGGGCATCCCATCCCCGACGTCTACCAGACCCTGATGACGGAGAAGGTGGAGGTGCTTCGCGGTCCGGCGAGCCTGCTGTATGGCAGCAATGCGATGGCCGGCGTTGTGAACATCGTCACGCGCCAGATGAACCAGGACGGCTGCAAGACCAACATCCGACTGCAGGGCGGCAGCTACGGAACCGTGGAGGCCGATGGTGTGAACCGCTTCCGTATGGGCAGGTTCAGCAGTGTCGTGGGCGCTCAGTACCAACGCAGCGACGGCCACAGACCCGACAGCAAGTTCGAACAGTTCGGCGGCTATGTGAAGCTCGGCTACGAGTTCTCCGACAACTGGAAGGCTTTTGCCGATGCCAACGTCACGCACTTCAACAGCAGCAACCCTGGGCCCGTCTCGGCTCCTCTGCTCGACAACGATGCCCGCATCACACGCGGCCTGGCAAGCATCAGCCTGAGCAACGAGTACGAACGCACCAGCGGAACCCTGCGTCTCTTCTGCGACTGGGGGCACCACAACATCGACGACGGCTACAATCCTGGCGGCTCGCCAAAGACTGCGCTCTACAAGCACGATGACTACATCGCGGGCCTCACCTGGTATCAGAGCATGCATTTCTTCGAGGGGAACACCGTCACCGTCGGCATCGACTGGCAGCACTTCGGCGGCAGCGCTTGGAATGCAGACAAACAGACTGGCGCGAAGACCTATCTCGTCAAGGACGAGGACGACAACATCGTGGAGAGCCGGCATGCCGACGAGGTGGGAACCTACGCCTGCTTCCGCCAGGACATCTGCAAGTGGCTGACCGTCGATGCCGGACTGCGCATCGACTGGCACTCCGTCACCGGCACCGAACTCGTCCCGCAAGGCGGCCTCGCTTTCCATCCCACGCGCAATGCCGACATCAAGGCGTTGGTGAGCAAGGGCTTCCGCAATCCCATCATCCGCGAGATGTACATGTTCCCGCCTGCCACGACCGACCTCAAGCCCGAAAGCATGATGAACTACGAGCTGGCCTACACGCAGCGCATCGGCACGCGTGCACGCATCGGCGCCAACATCTTCTACATCAAGGGCAAGAACCTCATCAACACCATCAGAGTGAACGGCCGTCCGCGCAACGTGAACACGGGCGACTTCCAGAACTGGGGACTGGAGCTTTCCGCCGACTACACCATTAACAAGCACTGGAGCGTCAACGGCAACTACTCCTTCCTGCGCATGGACACGCCCATCGAGGGTGCTCCGGAAGGCAAGCTCTACCTTGGTGCCACCTTCCACAAGGATTGCTGGACTGTGTCGGTCGGCCAGCAGAACATCAGCGGGCTCTACATCGCTACGGGCGCCGACCCGCAGAAGGAGTACTTCACCCTGCTGAATGCCACGGTCAGCTACAAGGCGCTGCCCTGGCTGACGGCCTTCGTCAAGGGCGATAACCTCCTGGCCGAGCGCTACCAGACCTACGCCGGCTACCCGATGCCCAAAGCAACCTTCATGGGCGGTATGACGTTCGACTTCTGACAAAAAGCCCCTTCTCTCGCATTGAGGGAAGGGGCTCGTTGAATCTGAGAGCTTTCTACTTCATCTTGTCGGCGAGCACCTTCATCCAGTAGCCACCGATGACGGAGCGGGCCTTGAAACCTGTCATGCGGCCGGTCTTCGTGTCGTGCCAGTCGGAGATGGGCACGCGGCTCGGGGTCTCGTTGATGTACTTGTAGAGCGGACCGACGAAGGCTTGGAAGTCCTTGTCGTTGTCGGCCATGGCTGCGGACCACATAATCCAGTCGCTCTTCGTGTAGTCCTTGCGGACATCGAGCGGCAGGCCATACTTGTTCTGCTTCTTGAGGTAGTACTTCACTTCGGTCTGCATGGCATTGTTGGGGATGATGTTGGTCTTCCAGAGCTTGTCCCAAACCATGTTGTACTTCTGGCTCCAAGTGTCGGCACCAGCGCCGTAAGCGAGTTCGTAGTGGTCCTTCACCTTTGTCTCCTTCTCCCAGGCGGCAGCCATTTCCTTTGCCTTGGCATTGTACTTGGCATAGATGTCGTCTTTGCCCATCAGTTTGGCAATCTCGGCATAGCCGGCGACGCCCATGATGGCCTTGATGGCGAGGTTACAGTTGCCTGCCCAGTGGCCTGCGAAGTCATCGGTGCAGAGCTGGTTGGCGGGATGGAGTCCGTTCTCAACCAAGTAGTCTGCCCAGGTGGTCATAATGTCGAAGTACTTCTCGACGTAGGATGTGTTGCCATCCAACATGCAGATGGTGGCAGCCAGGGTAATCATGTTGCCGGCCTCCTCGAGTGGCATGTCGCCACCATAAACCTGTCCGTTGGCACGGGGATACTGGCCGAGGTCGTGTGCGGCGAAGGGCTTTGTCCAACGTCCGGAGAGGCTGTAGTCGAAGATGGATGTCATCATCGCCTTCTGAAGCTCAGGGTTGTAAGCCAGGAAGATGGGGGCTTCGGGGTAAGTCAGGTCAACGGTGTTGACGCAGCCGTTGGAGTTGTTCTCCTTCGAGAACCAGAGCAGGTTGCCGTCCTTGTCTTCGAAGAGCTTGTGGGCAGCCATCATGTGACGGTAGGAACCGGAGAGAATCTCGGCGTATTCCTTGCCTCCCGACTTCATGCCGTCGTCGTAAATCATCTTGTCGAAGGCACGGCAGCGGTTCATGATGCCGGCGTAGCGGCTCTGCATGCTCTTGAAAGCCTGGAAGATGCTGACGCTTCCGCCGTGTGCCCAGTAGCCTTTATAGCGGTTGTAGAAGTATTCGATGTCCTCTATCTCATCGTAGCCCATCATCATGTAGCTGGTGGCAGTCTCGACAGAACCAAAGTCGTGGGTGTAAGCAAGCACAGGCATATCGGCAGCCTTGCGAGCCGTGATGCCGCGGAACCAGTTCATGCCGCCGCGTCCGCCCTGACCGCGTCCGCCCTGTCCGCGTTGCGGGAGGATTCTTCCGCTTTTGGCAAAGGCGTCTTCTATCTCAGAGGGAGTGCCCATCATGACCTGTCCGTTGATGGCGGGGATGTAGAAGTAGCCCCAGTCGATGCAGATGCCGTCGCCCGTCTTAGCGAGGATGGGCTGCTCGATGGTGCCGGTGCGGACGTAGCGCACGCCTTCCTCGTTGCCCATCGTGGTGATGGTTGCCTGCGTGTCCTTATTGACGGCCAGCAGGGGAGAGGCGCCGAAGAAGATCTGCACGTCGTGCTTCTTCTGGTCGGTTGCCCTTACCTGATAGGAGATGTAGTTAATGGGCATGGAGATGAGGTCGTAGTCATCGATGAGCATCGGTGCGGTGAAGACGAGGTCGAGCTCAACAGGTCCGCACGAGAAGGTGTAGTAGGTGTTGGTGGCAAGCACGTCGATGCTCTTCTGCTCGGCAAGTTTGACATCCTGTCCCTTAGGCTTGATGTTCTTGAAGAGACCGAAGTCGGCGTAGGCACCGCCTGTCGTGTTGTGGCAGTGGGCTGCGATGGTGTTGCTGCCGCTATGGAAGAGTTTCTTGATGTCGCCGTCGGCATGAAGCACCACGCCGTTGACCCAAGTCTCGCCTGTATCTGCAACCTTGACGCCGTTCACATAGAGTTCGAACACATCGTCGTGACTGTATTTGAGATAGAGGTCTTCATAGAGGTCAGCTTCGCTGAGGTTGACGTTACGACGGATGTAGATGTCGCTTCCCTGACGCCCCCAACGGCTGTTGATGTTCTCGCCTTCGCTGCCCCATGCAGCTTTTTCTGCCTTCCAGGAACTATCGTCGAACGAGGGTTTTGTCCAGCCTTCGCCGCTCTGCTTGTCGCGGCTCACCTTGCCTTCCCATGCCTCTTCGTCGGACATTGGGGCAATCGAGGAGAGGATGTAGTCCTGCTGAGCGCCCATGAAGCGGTAGGTCGTGCCGTCCACGCGGAGCAGACCGAGGATGGGCTTCTCGTCGTTTGTCCAATGACGTGTCGTTCCGTCGGTGAGCTTGTCATACGGACTCCAGATGGAGAAGTAGGGGTCGTTGACAATCAAGGGTACAGAGGGCAGACGGAGGTCGGTAGCCATGTAGGGCTTGAAGAAGTCGGCAGTCTGAGCGCAAGCTGTGGTAGCTACTGCCAAGAGCGCAGAAAGAAATAGTTTTTTCATAGGGTTTATAATTAATGTTATCTGAAAGGTCTGAGTGTTCTGAGTGTTCCTCCGAGGGCCTCGCCTGCTTAGTCCGTCCCAGTACCACCGTGGTAGTACTGGAGTTTTCCCGTGGTAGTACTGGAGTTTTCCCGTGGTAGTACTGCAGTTCCCCCACGGGAGGACTGGCGATGCTCCACGGAGCGTTTTATCGCAAGGGCGGGAAGGCGCTGATGCGGAGCCTTGCTGCGCCCATGGGGATGAGTGTGATGCGTTCCGTTTTGCCACGTGGTGCGTCGGCGTCGGGCAGCACTTGGCAGAGGCCGGTGGCATCTTGTCCCCAGCCTTCGACGCGGGCTCCTTTGGCCTTAACAGTGATGGGCGTGCCTTCGTGGCTCCATGGATAGTTGTTCTCGGGCCAAGCCTTGAACTCGACCTTCATGCCGCTCAGGTTGCTGTGGAGCGCATAGTTCCATGGTGAATCGGCATAAATCTCGTAGGTCGGCCACTTGCTCGGGTCGGCAGTTGCTTGCCAATGCGAGTCGCCGATGGCGGTCGTGCGGCTGTCTTTCTCGTCGTAGCGTTCCTTTATCTTGAGGCTCATGGTGAGCGGACCGTAGTTGATTGAGACAGAGTTCTTGTTGAGCGCCCAGACACGTTTGGTGAGGCGCATGGGGAAGTGCAGGCACACTTCGTCGCCATCTTGCCATTCGCGGTTGATGCGGAGCAGTCCGCTGCGAACTTTGCAATTGATGGTCTGGCCGTTCACCGTGATGTGTGCACCCTCGGTCCACGTTGGGATGCGCAAGTAGAGCGGGAAGGCCATCGTCTGCTTCTTCTTGAGACCGGAGACGCGGACCTTGATGTCTTCGCTGAAGGGATAGTGTGTCTGCTCGTCGAGCACGATGTCCTGTCCGTTGGCCACCTTGAGCTTGGCTGTGCAGTCGCCGTAGATGAGCAGAGCCACCCCGCCGTCGGCACTGGCCAGAACGAGGTTCTCGGCATAATAAGGCCAACCCATCGAGTGGTTGTGTTGGCAGCAACGACTGCTGAAGGGGTTCATGCAGAAGAACGGGCCACCGTTGTCAACGCCCGGATTATGGTTATTCGAGTCGGCCTGAACCTGATTGGGACAGGTAAGATAGCGCAGAGCCCGCATGTCTTCTGTCAAGGCTGCGGGATAATCATTGAAGGCAACATCCTCGAGGTTCTCCATCCAAAGGAGGTCGCCGGTCTGTGCCATGAGTATTTCGTCCGAGAGCATTTGCTCGACGAAGCCGCATGTCTCGGTGCCCTGACGCGGGTCGATGTAGCCATGACGGCAGTTCTCGTCGCTGCCGAACATGCCTCCGGGCACTTGTCCATAGATGCGACGGATGAGATGATAGTTGTTGTAAGTGGCTTTCAAAGCCTTAGGGTCGCCCGACACGAGGTACCATTCGGCCGGCTCGCGGAAGCACTCTGCCACATTGACGTTGTGCCAGTTGGGCAGTCCGCTTTCCTGCATCCAGTTGGCTGTGCAGCGGTGAATCTTCCCAGCAAGTTCGAGCAGGAATTCCTCGCCAGTCCTGTTGTAGAGCCAAATGACGGAGAGCAGGTTGTCGCCGCCGCGGCTGTTCTCCCAGTAGTCGCGCAGGAATTTCTCGTCGGGATAGGCAAGCTGCCACTTGTAGTATGCCGTAAGCACCTTGATGACACGCTCGTCTCCACTCCACTCGTAGTAATCCTGCAGGATTTGGAGTGCCAGCATGTTCGCCCAAAGCTCCCTGCGGCCCTTGTTCTCGTTGACGGGACCGAGGAAACCGTCTGCCTGACTGCTGCGCAGGATGCCCTCAATCCAGAACTTCGTCTCGTCGAGCAACGCCCTGTCGTTCAGGATGTAAGCGAGGTTGGCATAGCCTCGGAGCCAGTACGGCACTTCTTCCCAGCCGTGACTGCCGCCGGGTTCGAGCCACGCGTTGCCCTTCTTGTCGAGCCAGTCACTGATTTCTCCGAGCTGTCCGCTCAGTCCGTTCTTTTGCCTCAGGAGCATCTCGCCCACCCATCCGCGGGGTGTGACGGCGGCGGGAGCCAGTTTGATGAAGGGATTGGCTGGCAGTGGAGCGCGGTTGTTCACGTAGAGCGTGCTTGTGGCCTTGATGTCACTGGGTTTCACCATGCGCGACTCTTGTGCCAGTAGCGGCAAATGTAGCAACAAAACTGTCAGAAAGAGTGTACTTTTAGCGTTTATCATATCCTTATATTATATTTCGCGTGTAAAGATACGATTTTTTTTGCAATGTCGCAAGCGCAAGATATCTTTTCTTGATAAAATGCCGCAAGAAAAAACTCGACACGTCGAATATGCAAACTCGGCACGTCGAAATTGCGAACTCGGCACGCCGAAATTTCAATCATAACGTGGAGTATTTAGCAACTACGCGCGCCATGTTAAGTAACAAAAAAAAGCGAGCCTGACAAAACTGCCAGACTCGCCTGATAATGAGGTCAGTAAGACTGATGCTTACTTCTTGATAATCTTCTTTCCGCCAACGATGTTCACGCCCTTCTGAATCTTGTTCAGGCGCTGGCCGAGCATGTTGTAGATGCCCCTGCTGGCTGTGTTGGTCTTCTTGATTTCGTCGGACTCGATGCCCTTGATGCCGTCGGGATCAATCTCGCCGTTGCCGAGGTACTTCAAGCGCCAGTTGTCCATTACAATCCAGTCACCAGCAAGTATCTCCTCGTCATATGTCTTGACGATACCGAAGGTTGTATAACCTGGGTCGTCTTCAGGAATGGTGAAAAGGAGTCGGTTCTGGTAGAGGCCATACTGGAAGTATTCGTTTGCAGCCTGTTCGCAAGCAGACATGGGCTGGCCGCCGTATGTACCAGGCATCCTCAAGCCACCGAAGGTGTAACCGATGCCGGGCACCTTGTTGGCTTCGATGTGGATGGGCATGAGAGGCATTGTCTCGCACATGTCGGGATTGTCTACGTAGTATTCGGGGCCAGCAAAGATGAAGGCGCGCTGAGAAATAGGCTCGTGATTGAGAACCTTCTCGACATGCTTCTGCTCTATGCCGTCGCGATAGTAACCCTGAACGGTGAGCAGGTAATTACCTGCAGGCAGAGCCTCTTCAGCCTCTTCGGGCCAGAGTGACTGATAGTTGCTGAACTCATTTGTACTGTAGGATTCAAGTACGAAGTTGTGGTGGTTGCCGTTACGTCCCCATACGGCACCATTGCTGAAGATCCAGTTTTCGATGCTCAAGCGCTGGTCGTAGCCAGGATTCTCGATGAGGAAGGTGAGGTCAACAGGGTTGTCATTGCTTGCAGTGGCAATGAAGCCAAGCAGTTCTTCGCGCGAGATGAACATCCACTGGTTAGTCTCCAGTTCAGGACTATGGCAGTCGGTGTCAACTAGATAGTATGAGGGAGCGAATCCATTGTCGCCGCTGCGCAGACCAAGCAGCTTCTTGCCGCCGGCCTCAAACTCTGTGCCGTTGTAGGTCTTGCCTGCAGCGTCGAAGGTCTGGCCGTACTGAGCGATGTTAAAGACATTGGGCTTGCCCTCTACGGGAATGAGTTCCCAACGGTTGTTGCCCATGTCTTTGTCAACATAGCCATTCCAGCCAAGGAAGTCGGCAATGCCGACGTCACCATTCGGACGGAAGGTCTCGATGAAGACTGCACCTTCAATAGGCTCCTCGTCGATTATATCGCCCGTTTCCTCATCAACGACATCCTGCATTGCCTGAACAAGCATCATGGCATTGGAAGCATATTCAACGACTTGGTGTGTGCCCCAGTCTTCGCCACCACCGAGGAAGTTCTTAGCGCCTACATTATATATATAATATGTGGGAGCAATGCCATCGAAATTGCCAAGATCATCCATCGTGGCAATTTCAAGACGGCTCGTACCTACAAACTTCTCGTTGTGGCGTTCCATAGCGTTAGCCTTGCGGCCATTGCGGAGGTTCGTGAGGTATGGAGTGAGCTGGCTGTTTGTTGCGCAAGTGTCGAGGGCAGCAACAGCATCAGTCAGAGCAGTGCCCCAGTAACCATTGTCCTTCTCCTTGCGGCAGATGTCGTAAGTGTCCTTGAGCGTCTTAACATCGTTGCTGTAAGCGAAGATTCTATTGATGTTTACTCTTATGCTATCTCTTGCATAGCTCCTCAACTCAGCAGCATCGTTCCTATTCTCCTGATAGAACTGCTGTGCACGTGCAACGATGGCCTGTACGTCAGCCTTCATCTTATTGGTCAGGAGCGTGTCTTTCTGAGCATATGCCAGAGCGTCGTTGAACTGCTTGAGGCACTCATCGTAGTTAACCTCTGTTACGTTGATGCCGCAGTCATAGAAGCGACCGCCCCAGTTCTGCTGGATGTATGTGGCAATAACGTTCTTGCCCACATTGAGGTAACGGGCAGGGATGTGAACCTGTACAGGGTTCTTGCCGTCGGTCCAGCCGCCATTCTGTTGAAGCAGGTGGCCGTTTACGTAAGTCCAATATGTATCATCGTGGCAGACGTTCAACTGATATTCAACGCGCTCGTTAATCTTGTCGAGCTCGAAGTTACGGCGAATCCAGTAGTTGGTGTTGTTGCCACCAGGCCATGCACTTGCACGATATGTGTAATCAGCACTGCCGACGGGCATCATTTGGTCGTCCCACATAGAGTCGTCGAAGTCGGGTAACGTCCAAGCCATTGTCTCTACGCGGCCTGTTACTTCAGGAGCATCTACGACCTCGCAGGTAATGGTGAGGTCGTCAAACGTACCTTCATCAATCTCTTCTTGAGTAGCTTCTCTCGTGCCGCCGTCGCCATCATTGAGGTCATCGTCCCAAATCTCATATAGCTTGTTGGCTTTGGTCATGTTGAAGAAGTTGAAGTAGTGCGTTCCAATCCAAAGTTCCTTATCTTCTCCCTCGTCGTCATAGTCCTCGCCAATCAGGGACATGTCCTTGATGGTTACTGTCGTGCTGTCCTGGCCGCCAATGAAGTCGAAAGCAATCATGAAGTTGTCAATATTCTCAAGGGCATTAAACTCAAGTTCAATGAGTTGGCCATTGTAGTCTGTCTGGCCTTCTGCAGGAGCAGGTACTTCAAAGTAATCGTATGCCAGTTCCAGAGAGTCTGTCTTGTAGTCAGCATTGTTGTCGCCAAGCTTCACAACAAGATGCTCGATAGGCTTGTCGGCTAACACTCTTGCTTTGAAGGTGTACCCATGGTCTTCCTTAATCTTGATGGGAGTCTTGAACTGAATCATTTCCTTCCAAGCTACATCAGGGTATCCTTCATCATCCATGTAGTCATCATAGATGGTGGCATCCTTCAGCATCTCTTCAGAGCAGGAGCCGGGGATAAGGAAGGTGTACTCGTCGCCTTCCTGAGCCTCGTAGAGTTTTGACCAAGGATGTTTGGGGTCCTCAACAGGTTGGTTGTTCACAGCATGCAGGTATCCGCCGACATTGTTGAAGAGTACTTTGCCTTCCCAGGGTGTGGTGTAACCCATGTCGAGGCCGCCCTCAATCTTGGTGTAGAGACCACAGTCGGCAAAGGCGCCGCCCCAGTTCTGGTGAACATGGAAAGCAACAACATTCTCTTCGCCATTCAGTTTGATAAGTTCCTTCTGCTCATCGGTCAGCTGGATGTATTCAGCATTGTTCCAACCGTTTGCGTAGTGGATGTTGCCATCACCGTCGGTCCATTCTCCTTCGTAGCCAGTGCGCTGGAACACGAGCTCGCCGTTGATGTAGTATTCGCAGGGAGCATCATCGTGAC
>ONSR01000020.1 GCA_900320565.1 uncultured Prevotellaceae bacterium | reverse complement strand
CTCGATACTTAACGTGCGACGTTTGGCGGTGTTGAAGCCGAAAGCCTTGCCCACGAAGTAGCCCAGCAGGTAACCTGTGCCGTTGTGCAAGGTCACGACTGCAAGGGTCAGGGCAATCAACTTCAGTCCGTTGGCCTTGAGTTGCGGGTGAACTGTGAAGATGACGCCGCCCACGATGCACGCCAGGCACAGCACACTCACGCCGGGCATGATGCCTTGTATGGTCTGGAAGTCTTTCCGCTTGCCCAGGAAATAGTTGAAAAGGACGCCGAGCGTCACGGGCAGAAGCGTCACGAGCAGGATGTTCTGGAACATTCCCCAAGCATTCACCTCGATCTCAGCGCCGGCGAGCCAGAGCACGAGAAGTGGCGTCACGAACGGCGAAAGGCAGGTGCTGACGGTCGTCATGCCGACGCTATAAGCCACATCGCCTTTGCAAAGGAAACTCATGATGTTGCTGCTCACGCCTCCCGGGCAGCAGCCCACCAGTATGATGCCTGCCGTCATGAACGGATTGAGGTGGAAAGCCCTGGCCAGCGTCCACGCCAAGAGTGGCATGATGGTGTATTGCGCCACGGCTCCAATCAAGATATCTACGGGTCTGGACAACAGGATGCGGAAGTCCTCGGTAGAGAGCGTGCACCCCATCGTCAGCATGATGAGGCCAAGAATGATGGATGCTCTTTGTCCCTCCTGCACCCAGGCGAAGGTGTTCGGAAAGATGAAGCTGACGACGGCAATCAGGATAATGAACGCGCTCGTGTATCGTGCGAGCCAACGACTTATGTCAAGCAGGATTTTCATAAGGATATTTCTAACATTGTAAATGAATATGGTGGCAGATACAGGTCTGTCTTGCTTTGTGCTTTGAAGGGTTCAACGACTGGAGCAATCGGCTGGCTGTCGAAGTTATTGCCCAGGTAAGGCTGTCCGTAGAGCAGCGTCTTGGTGCCGGCCTTCAAGTTGCCGAAGCGGCTCAGGTTGAGGTGAGCCTGCTTCGTCTCGTTCGTGGCGTTGCAGAGCTTCACGTAGAGGCGGCGCGTCTTCACATTCAGGACGACCGACTGGCCGTAGTGGCTGTCCTTCACTGGCTGCACGAGGCCGGCCTTGTCACCTTCGAAGCGTACGCAGTCGCCGTAGTAATACTGTCCTGCCGACTGTCCGAACATCTTCTGCACATAGTAGCTGCAGGTCAGGTAGGGACGTTCGTTGTCGAAGTAAATCAGGTCGGGATTCCAGCAGGTATTGCCTTTGCGAGCGAAAAGGGGAGCATAGCTCGTCATGCGCACCACGTCGGCATTCCGCTCCACATGCAGCAGGTAGAGTCCCTCGGCAAGGGCATCGATGAGCTTCGAGTCCTTGGCAGCGTACTCGCCAAGATAGACCTTTGTCTTCCTGTCGCGCGGATAGTTGTCATACTGGCGGTTGTTCAGGAAATACTCACGATGCTCGTAGTAGTGTTCGTCCACGAGAGGCAGCCCGAGCTCGTCGGCAAGTTTCCATCCGTTATCATAGTCGCCGTTGCCCGGATGCGAGCCCGGGCCCACAGTTCCCACGATGACAATCTCGGGATGAGCCTTCGCGATGCGTTCGTACATATACTTGAATCTTTCGATGAAATGGGGAGAAATGAACTCTTCGTTGCCCAGCCCGAGGTATTTCAAGTGGAACGGTTCGGGGTGTCCCTGCTCGGCACGTTTCTTGCCCCAAGTCGTAGTGACGTCGCCGTTGGCCCATTCGATGAGGTCGAGCGCGTCTTGTGTCCACTCGTCCATCTCCTCCATTGGTGCCGCGTCCTGTGTCATGCCCCATCCGCCGCCGGCTCCTTGGCACGTCACACCGCAGGGCAGGATAGGCACAGGCTCCATCCCGAGGTCTTCACAAAGCTGGAAGTATTCGTAGTAGCCCAGTCCCATCGACTGATGATAGCCCCAGGTGTTCTTCAGAGGCTTGCGCTCGTGACGCGGTCCGAGCGTCGTTTTCCATCGATACGTGCCCCAGAATCCGTCACCGCCACCGTGCACGACGCAGCCGCCGGGGAATCGCATGAACTTGGGCTTCATGTCGGCAAGCGCCTGAATCAAATCCTTGCGCAGGCCGTGACCCTTGTAAGTGTCTTGAGGCATCAGCGAAACTTGGTCGATATCGAGCTTTCCCTTGCCCAGCACAAGCAGTTGCAGCACGGCAAACGAACTGTTCTCTGTGGGCGTGAGCGTCGTCGGGATTTGCTGCCAAGCGTTCAAAGATGCCACAATCGTCTGCTCGGCCAGAATCTTCTGTTGCCTGCCTCGACCGCCCGGCTCGAGCAGCACGATGCGAACCTCCTTGTTTCCTCCCTCTACATTACGGAAGAAGGCAGAGAAGTCGTACTTCTGTCCGGCCTTCACAGCAAAGCCATCGAAGCCGCCGTTCTCCATTCCGACACCCGTCCAGCCGTCGAAGTCGGGGTAATGACCCACGCGTTCGATGTAGAGACGCATATACGTCGGATTGTTCGGATGCAGCGGATTGTCCATACGAGGCTCCATCTTGCCCAGCGAGTGGCCGGGGCGTATGAAGCGCCACGACGTGGCAGCGCCCCAGTTGTCACGTTCCATAGGACTGTACTCGAACGAGCCGTTCTGCACCATCTCGGCAAAGATGCCGCCGTCGGCAGCAAAGCTGATGTCCTCGAAGAAGATGCCCAGCAGCTCGTCACTAATCAGTTTGCCGCCCTTCGGAGCCTTCATGGATGCTTTAGCACCATGGCGCACTTCCAATGTGCGGAACATCGCCTGTGCGGCCTCAATGTTAATCATGGCAGCCAAAGCAAAGGCAGCCCAAATCATAATACGTTTCATAATATCTGTTGTCAGTTCTTTGATGCTTTTGCACAAAGGCGCGCTTTTTATGCGCGGAGGATTTTCCCTGCAAAGGTACGAAAAAGCGAGCGAAAAGCAAAATTTATTTATGTTTTTCCGAGCGAAAGTACCTTAGACGCCAGTCAAAGTAGCGAATAAGCGAGCGAAAAGCAAAAAAAAATCGCAAAATTATGGAAGAAGGAAGATGTAAGATGTAAGATGGATCCGCGCATAAAAAGCGCGCCGTGGTGCTAGAGCATCCACGAAGATGGAAGAAGTAAGGATACGCCCCGAAGGGGCAACAAGCTGTCAGCCCAGGGCAAAGCCCTGGGTATTGAAGCATCTCATCATCTCTCGCCCCGAAGGGGCAAAAGCTTTTATTCCGAAAACATCGAAAAACACAAAAAACTCGAAAAAGATTCTTACTGATGACAGAGTAGAATAACGTTTAAAGACTAGTCAGAGTCAGTGAAAGTTCATGTCGATCTCTATTACTTCTCATGTCAACCTCTATTACTTCTCATAAAGACCTCTATTCTATCCATATAGCTGCTCACGGGGAGCTCCTATGTCCCTCCTATTGTTGTCCGCTATATGTCCGGTACTTGTTCGGTATATGTCCGCTTTTCTACCGGACATATACCGAACAAGTACCGGACATATAGCGGACATGTATAGGAGATATTACCTTGCCGTTTGCTTGTTCCATTGGAGGTCTTTACTTGGTATTATAGAGATCTTTTCTTGATACCTGCACATCCAGCCCTTTTTCACAGCACCTTTCACCCTTTTTCTCAGCACAAGTCATCCCGCTCCTGTCATTATCCCGGACGACCCCTCACGTTCTTCACGTTAAACTTCCACGTCAAAATGTAATAATTGGCCTTTGGGCAGATACTATTTTATGAATCCTTTTACTATTTCACCTCCTTTTTTATCCAAATTACAAAATATTCATCCAAAAGTTAGGTGTACAATCATAAAACCACCTATATTTGCACCAAATTGATTGTTTTCACATACATTGAAGGTAAAAAGAAATTATTAACTTAATAAACAGTAATCTTTATGAAAAAACTATTAACTTTGTTCGCCTTAGCGATGATGCTGGGCGTACAGAATGCAAATGCAGCTTATCAAGGCATTAAGCTGAAGGCATTGGATGGTTCAAATGCGACTCATGGCACAGAAAATCCCAGTGCTTTGGTGGATGGCAAGCAAGGCACCAAATGGGGCGGTGGCAGGTCACAGCCTTTCTACATTGTCCTGAAGGCAAGCTCGCCAATTCTTGCTACCAAGTATGTGCTTAGGGCTGGAAATGACACCAATACTAACACTGGCCGCAGCTGGAAGCAGTGGAAGATTTATGGTGGCAACTTTGCCTCTGATGCCCAAGCTACCCGTAATGCATCTTCGGGGTGGACTCTGATTGACGAGAAAAGCAATCAGAATTTGAATAAAAGTACTGCTTACGCCACAACGGAACTGACGCTTTCCAATCCTGGCAACACTTACTACACCTACTTCTGGATTGAAGTGGAGGCGTTGGAAACCAGTGGAGAGTACGGCCAGATGGACGAGTTCTGGTTCAGCGAATACACAAAGGAGCTGACCTTCACGAGTTTGAGTTCCACCAAGACGGGAGGTGAAGGTGGAGATAAACTGATTGACGGCACTTCCACCAAGTGGGGCCAAAGCGTAAGTACAGCGAATCCAGGTTGGGTTATCTTTAAGGCATCCAAGGCTCTCAGTGCCACAGACTATGCTTTGACAGAAGCCAACGACACACCTGGTGACCCTGGACGCCAATGGAAGAAGTGGAAAATCTATGGTGCCAACTTCTATAGCGAGACGCTTATTTCAAAGGATGCCCCAGAGTGGGTGCTCCTTGACAGCAAGAACGTAGCCGATTCCGATTTCCCAGTAAGCAGTGAAAACAACACCTTCCAGCACACGAACTTCACCATGTCCGAAGGCGTTACCGACAAGTTCGAGTACTTCATGATTGTCGTGGAAGAAACGCGCACTTCAGGTAAATACGGTCAGATGGGCGAGTTCTGCTTCTACCCCAATGTGGAAGATGCAAGTGCAACATGGGCAAGGAAGGTAACTCTCGCAAAGAGCTTTAACCGCGGGGCTTTGGCTGAGGATTATCCAATCTACACGGAATACACAGGCTGTTTCAGTGACTTGGATGCCACCCTTGCAGCTGCTAATGGAGACTACACGACATTGGCTGGCCAGTTGGATTTCGTCGCCTTACTTTGTAACGCAATGTCACTCTACAACAATGGCAATGACTATGCTGCATTCTACGGCTCTACGACATGGGGCGACGGACACTGGTCGCAGCTGGTGGACGGCGATGCTGGCAGCCAGACAAACCCCTCCGGCGACAAAGGCACCAAGTGGGGCGGAGACTTCAGTGGCACAGAGGGCGACCCGGGATACATGCAGTATGTCGTCTTCCGCTCCAAGGAGCCAATTGATCCTTACTTCTATAAGCTTGTGACAGGATGGGACACCAAGTCATATCAAGGACGTAACTGGAAGACATGGAGCGTCTATGGCGGTAATTTCGACCGTGCTGCCGATGCCACAGTCGATAATGCCGGATGGGTTCTGCTTGACGAGAGAGTAAATGTAGACGAAGTGTATATGCCGATGGAGAACTGCTATCCTGCCACATTCGACTTTAACAACAGCGACAACTTCACTGGGCCTTTCTCCTATTATATGGTGAAGATCTTTGCAGCTCACGAAGGAAAAGCTACTCAGATGAATGAGATTTACATTTGTACTAAGGCACAGTTCGAGGAGATGCGTGCGCCGTTGGTTGCATACTTCGCTAACTTCGATCCCACAAGGCCTATCGAGGCAAGCCAGACGGCCAATTTGGCAGAGTTTAATACCAAGTATGCAGAATTATGTACCACAGCCGATGCCGTACAAATGACTTTGCTTTACAACCGTTTGGTTGAGCTGCGTGCAATACTGGAGAAGTCTATGGACTTTGTAGAACTTAATACAGAAGCAGCTCCTGTAGGTGATGTTTATCAGATAGGAACGGCAAAGGGTTTGGCTCTCTTCTCTAACTATGTCAATACTTATAGCGAGACAGATTTGGATGCTGTGCTGACAGCCGATATTGTGTTGACAAACGAGTACATGCCTGCTCCAATCGGTACTGGAAGCAATCCTTATGCAGGAACCTTCAATGGTCAGCAACATATAATCAAGAACTTTGTCTTTAACAATACGAGTCAGAGTAATGTCGGACTATTCGGTACCATCAACGGCGCAACCATTCAGAACGTGATGCTCGACGGTGCAAGCGTTGCAGGCTGGAACAACTCCGCTGTTCTTGTCGGTGAAGGCCAAAACAATTCTGTCATCCAGAATTGCGCGGTAATCAATTCTACCGTCTCTGGCCATGACCATGTGGCAGCTATTGTTGCTAAAGCCTATAGCACGACAATCACCAAGTGTTTCTCGAATGCAAATGTTTCCTCTGATTATGCTCAGGCAGGCGGTATGGCAGGTGTCATTTTCAATGCCACCGTCACATACAACATCTTTACGGGCACTGTAACCAACACGTCTGCTCGTGCCGGCGGTTTGGTTTGTTTGACTGATGCTGCCAACGACAATTCTTTCGTCAATCACAACATGGTTGCTGCAAAGAGTGTTACCTGCGGAGCCAGTTCCAGCTGCTACCCTCTCATCGATACTGAGAATCGTGGCGGCACTTTCGCCGACAACTTCATCCTGGAAACAACAGTTTATACGAAAGGTTCAACAACCCAATCTGTCGAGGCAACGAACAAGGATGGCGAGACAGGTCTGGCCGTAACAAAGGCGCAAGCCACAAGTGCGGACTTCTATACTACAACCCTTGGCTGGGATTTGACTAACGACTGGAAGCTCTATGAAGGTTACTATCCCATCCTCAAGTGGATGGATAGTTATGTTACTTCTTATTCTAATATCTCAACTCCTGCGGAACTTGTGGCATTTGCTAACAGAATCAATAACGGATTTGATGACCTGGTACCAACAGGCCTCGATGCTGACATTAACCTCTCTGGCGTAGCAATTACTCCCATCGGCACAGAGGCCAACAAATACACCGGCACCTTCGACGGTCAGGATCATGCCATCACGAACTTCAGCTACACCTCCACGGGCGATTATAATGGCCTGTTTGGCTTCATCAATAATGCCACTGTAAAGAACTTCAGCATCAGCGGTAGTTTGACATCAACACACAAAGAGAATGGTGCCATCGGCTATGCTGACGGCGCATCCGTTGTCAGTGGTGTTCATAGCTCACTTGATATAACTGTTAATTGTAGGACACACAGTGGCGGTGTTGTAGGTGCCAGCGCTTCAGACACTTCTACCCTTCGCGTAGATGGATGCTCATATAGCGGAACACTGACAATTGAAGGAACAGATGCTGATGTAACTGGCGGCATTATAGGCTATACATACTATGGAACTATTCAAAACTGTATCTTCAGTGGAACGATAAACGGTAATGCTGACGACAAACCATATGGTGGCATCTTGGGTTATGCCAAGATTGAAACCTTTGGCGGCATACACAACTGCTTGGTATTAGGTAAGATTGTCACCAACGCATCCAATACGACCGCTTCCATCTTAATTGGCAAATGGAATGGTCCAGCTACATCTAATGTAGGCAATAACTACTATCTGCCCAATGCCGGCTCTTCTAGCAATGTGGTACTTGTAGGCGGCAACACAGATAATGTTACAGCCCCCATCCTTGTGACAACCGAGCAACTTGCTAGCGGCGAAATAACAGCAAAGCTTGGCTATGCCTTCCATCAGAACTTGGGTACCGATGCAACTCCTACGCTTGACAAGACGAAGGGTTACGTAACTCAGATAGGAACTGCTGGTTACTCTACTCAGTACATTACAGATTCTGACGTAACTATCCCATCTAATATTGAAGCATTCGCAGGCGTAATTAATGGTAGCAACATTACTCTTGAATCTATCACTGATAAGATTGCTGCTGGCGAGCCTGTTGTCCTGAGAGGTACTGAAGGTATCTATAACTTCATGCCTACTACTGGTGCAACCGAAGCAACAGAGAACAACCTCAAAGGCTCTGATGGCACAGTTACTGGCGGTGATAATATCTATGCTCTTGCTAAGAAGGGTAACCCTGCAGAGGTTGGCTTCTATCCTGTTTCAAGTTCTGTAAAAATTCCCGCAGGCAGGGTTTACCTTGAATATACAGCGCCCACTCCTGTTAAGGGCTTCTATGGCTTCGAGGAAGATGATGCTACAGGCATAAGCCTGATGGAAGATGGAAGAAGTAAGATGGAAGACGGTGCTATCTATAATGTTGCTGGTCAGCGCATCAGCAAGATGCAGAAGGGCATTAACATCGTGAACGGAAAGAAAGTACTTAAATAAAAGGAAGTAAATTCGCTTCGCGAATGGAAGTAAAAGAGAAGTTATAAATGGAAGTTAATTCGCTACGCTCATGGACGATAGTTTTGGCAGCTAAGAAATGTATTGTCCTACGCGTAGCGCATAACTCCAGCACACAGTGCATAACTCCCCATTTAACTTCAACTCAAAGAGTATAACTCCCAAGAATTAAAAATTAATTCGATTACAAAGATGAAAAAGATATATAACCAACCAACGTGTTTAGTAGTAGTAGCTCTTGGCACTTGCCATATGATGGCAGAATCGCTGGGCATTAAAAGCGCCACCTATGACCCAGCAGATACCGACACCTATGTTAATAACTCTGATCAAATCCTGACGAAGGAGAGCAACTCCCTCTGGGACGAGGAATGGTAACTTTGTAACGGTTAAAGGTTCTTGCACGCTTTAGCGGCAAGGCGCGCTTTTTATGCGCGGAAAAAGGTTAACGGTTAAAGAATTCAAGAAGTTTAAAGAGTTTAAGCGGTTCAAAGTCTTTAATCCTTAATCTTTAATCCATAATCCATAATAGAAACAGAGGCAGGCGACATCGTTCGCTTGCCTCTGTGTTTTTTATCTTTGAATGCTTGCTTATATTATAAATAATGTGTAACTTTGACTTTGTCGAAGTTACTTTCACTCAGAAATACTCAAATATATTTGGTATTTCGTTCGTTTATTCGTAACTTTGCAACCATCTAAAGAGGAGAAAGAATGGCTCAAGAAGCGTTGACACCGATGATGAAGCAGTTCTACGACCTCAAGGCGAAGCACCCTGAGGCGTTGCTGCTGTTCCGTTGTGGCGACTTCTACGAGACGTATGCCGACGATGCGGTGATTGCTTCGGAGATTCTTGGCATCACGCTTACCCATAGGAACAACGGCAAGTCGGGTGTCATGCAGAGCACCGCGATGGCCGGTTTCCCCTATCACGCCCTCGATACTTATCTGCCGAAACTTGTCAGGGCTGGCAAGAGGGTTGCCATTTGCGACCAACTCGAAGACCCGAAACTGACGAAGACACTCGTCAAGCGAGGCATCACAGAACTGGTGACGCCTGGTGTGACGATGGCAGACACGGTGCTCAACCACAAGGAAAACAACTTCCTCTGCGCGATAAACTTCGGCAAGCAGGCTTGCGGCATGTCGTTCCTCGACATCAGCACCGGCGAGTTCCTCGTGACGGAAGGCACCACGGAGTACATCGCGAGCCTCATGGCATCGTTTGCCCCGAAGGAAGTCCTCTACGAGCGTGGCAAAAGGATGATGTTCGAGGGAAGCTTCGGCACACGTTACGTAACCTTCGAGCTCGATGATTGGGCCTTCACGGAACAGACCGCGAGGGAGAAACTGCTGCGCCACTTCGAGGTGAAGAACCTGAAAGGTTTTGGCGTGGAGCACCTCCAGAGCGGCATCGTGGCAGCCGGCGTCATCCTGCAATACATGGAGATGACGCAGCACCAACTGCTCGGACACATCACAGCCTTGCGTCGCATCGAGGAAGACCGCTTCGTGCGTCTCGACAAGTTCACCATCAGGAACCTCGAACTCGTGGGCAGCATGAACGAGGGCGGCATATCGCTCCTCGACGTCATCGACAAGACAGTCACTCCGATGGGCGCCCGCATGCTGCATCGCTGGATGCTGTTCCCCCTGAAAGACCCTGTCCAGATTGGCAAGCGGCAAGATGTCGTCGAGAACTTCTTCCGCAATCCCGACACGAGAGACGCTGTCTTGGAGCAACTCCAGACAGTAGGCGACCTCGAGCGCATCATATCGAAAGTCAGCACTCGACGTGTCTCCCCACGCGACATCGTGCAGCTGCGAGTGGCTTTGCAGGCGGTTGAACCCATCAAGCAGATATGCCAGAGCAGCGAAGACGGCACGCTTCGCGAGATAGGACAGCAGCTTGATCTCTGTGCCGAGATACGCGACAGGATAGCTCGCGAAGTGCGTCCCGACTGTCCCCTGCTGGTTGCAAACGGTGGTGTCATCATGGATGGTGTGGACGCAGAACTCGACGAGTTGCGCAAGATAGCCTATCAGGGCAAGGGCTACTTGCTGGAGATGCAGCAGCGCGAGATAGAGACGACAGGCATCCAAAGCCTGAAGATTGGCTACAACAACGTGTTTGGCTACTACCTCGAGGTGCGCAACACGTACAAGGACCAAGTGCCTGCCGACTGGATTCGCAAGCAGACATTGACCCAAGCCGAGCGTTACATCACCCAGGAACTCAAGGAGTACGAGGACAAGATTATGGGTGCGGAGGAACGCATTCTTAGCCTCGAGGCACAAATCTTCGACCGTCTCATCACGGCTTTGGCAGCTTATGTCGCTCCCATACAGAAGGACGCTTCGCTCCTCGCCCAGCTCGACTGTCTCCTTTCCTTCGCCCAAAGTGCGCAGGAGAACCGCTACATCCGTCCGATCGTCGATGATAGCGACGTGATAGACATACATGGAGGGCGTCATCCGGTTATAGAAAAGCAGCTCCCCGTCGGGGAACGTTACATCGCGAACGACGTCTTCCTCGACACCCAGACACAGCAAATCATCATCATCACCGGCCCGAACATGGCGGGTAAGAGTGCTTTGCTCCGTCAGACGGCACTCATCACCTTGCTGGCTCAAATGGGAAGTTTCGTGCCGGCCGAGAGTGCGCGCATCGGTTTCGTTGACAAGATCTTCACGCGCGTCGGGGCAAGCGACAACATCAGCATCGGCGAGAGTACCTTCATGGTTGAGATGAACGAGGCGGCCGGCATCCTCAACAACCTCTCGGAGCGCAGCCTGGTGCTCTTCGACGAACTGGGCAGAGGCACGAGCACCTACGATGGCATCTCCATTGCATGGGCCATCGTGGAGTACATCCACGAGAACAATCGCGGCCACGCCCGCACACTCTTTGCCACGCACTACCATGAGTTGAACGAGATGGAACGCAACTTCGCCCGCATCAAGAACTTTAATGTGAGCGTGAAGGAGGTTGACGGGAAGGTTATCTTCCTTCGCAAGCTCGAACGCGGCGGGTCGGAGCACAGCTTTGGCATCCACGTGGCGAAGCTCGCAGGCATGCCCAGAGCCATTGTTGCCAGGGCAAATGTCATCCTGAAGGAACTCGAGGGAGCCGTCAACCACCAGCAACTTGGGACAACAGACAAGCGACAACGGACAACAGACAGCGGCGTGCAGATGAACTTCTTCCAGCTCGACGACCCAGTTCTCTGCCAGATTCGCGACGAGATACTCGGCCTGGACATCAACAACCTCACTCCCTTCGAGGCACTCAGCAAGTTGAACGACATCAAGAAACTCGTCAAAGGGAGCAACTAAACATGTCGAAACACTAAATTTCACATGTCAAGATACTAAACTTCACACGTCAAGTTCATTGCACATACATGTATCTGCAATTGCACATACATGTACATGCAATTGCAGATACATGTAAATGCAAACAATATGACAAGAGAAATTGACTCGTCAGACCGCATTCAGCGAGCGGTGGAACTCTTTATGCAGGGCTACGGATGCTGCCAGAGCGTCGTTTGTGCCTTTTCGGACCTCTACGGGCTGGACGAAGAGATGGCGCTCAAGGTGAGTGCCGGCTTCGGCGGAGGCGTGGGAAGGATGCGGATGATGTGTGGCGCGTGCTCGGCTTTGGTGATTCTGGCGGGCTTGGAGAAAGGCCAGACGCGGGGCGAGGACCGTGAAGGGAAGGCTGCTTGCTATCAGCTCGTACGCGAACTCCTCGAGACGTTCCGCCAGAGAAACGGCAGCATCATTTGTGCCGAATTGTTACAGATGGGTGGTGTTAAAGCGGAGACCAACACATCGCAGCCCGACGAACGCAACGCCGAGTACTATCGCGTCCGCCCTTGTGCCCGCAAGGTGGAGAGCGCGGCGCGTGTCTTCGCAGAATACTTGGCCAACTCCGAGACCTCAAGAAAAGAGGGAAAATCGCAAGCGTGACAAATAGTTATATAAAAAAGGCAGTTCTTTATTCCTTATTATAATAAAATTCGCTTCCTTTGTCCTCGTATTGGATGAATCGACGCGACAAATCGGGAATAAAAACTAAACTTTAGATAATTATGAACAACTCATTGAAGATTCTGAAAGCCTCCCTTTTTGGAGGCATGATGTGGGCAGCTCTTGCCTGCAACGCACAAGGGACAGTCGGCACACTCATCGACTATCATTTGGTTGGGCCGTGGAACGAATCGGCCTGGATAAGCGCCCAAGATGCTCAGGTTGTCACGGGTGAAGTGAAGGATGGCACAAGGGCGGCCGACGGCGCAAGCTGGTTCGTCAGCAATCCCCGCAATGCGAAGAAGGTGAAGAGGGCTGTCTGGAAGACCACCGCCCTGGGCACCTACGAGCTTTACATCAATGGTCAGCTGGTCGGCAACGAGGTCTTGAAGCCTGGCTTCACGCACTTCGAGAAGACGAAGTACAGCTTTACTTACGACATCACAAAGGCCTTCAACAAAGGCGCAGGACAGCAGAACGAGTTGGCCGTGCAGGTGGTTCCGGGCTGGTGGGCAGACAAGATTATCACCCCTTGGGGTCATCAGGGCATGGTTGGCAAGAAGGTCGCCTTCCGGGGCGTGCTTTCGTTGACCTACGCCGACGGCAGCGAGGAGTATTTCCCCACGAACCTGAAGGACTGGAAGGCTGGTGTGGCAGGTCCTGTCACACATGCTGCCATCTTCGACGGCGAGGACTATGATGCCCGTCAGCCGCAAGGTTGGACGAACGCAGCAAGCTTCTCGACCCCGGAAATCAATGAGGAATTCCCTGGCAAGGTGTGGCCGACCGACGGCGCAGAGATATATCATCGCTACGACCTCGCTTTGTCTCCCGTCAAGGCCTACACTTGGAAGGGTACGACAGGCGCGACCGACGACCAGTTCGGCAAGGTCAACATCGTCGAGGAGTTCGCTCCGGGTAAGCCTATGACAGTTCGTCCGGGCGAGACACTCGTGGTGGATTTCGGTCAGAACGCTTCCGCAGTTCCTGCTTTCGAGTTCAAGGCAAAAGCCGGCACCGTGCTGACTTGCCTGCCGAGCGAGCTTCTGAACGACGGCAACGGCGCCAAGAGTCGCGGCATGGACGGGCCGGAAGGCAGCACGCACCGCTTGAACTTGCGTATTCCGGACACGGGCATGCTGCTTCGCTACACGTTTGCAGACAACAAAGGCTTCGTGACGTTCACTCCCCGAAGCACCTTCTACGGCTACCGCTTCGTGTCAGTAACGGCAACAGATGAGGTCACGATCCGCAGCATAAAGTCCATCCCCGTCTCTTCCATCACGAAAGAACTCGAGACAGGCACTATCGTGACGGGCAGCGAGGACATCAACAAGCTCATCTCCAACACGGTATGGGGCCAACGCTCCAACTATCTGTCGGTCACGACGGACTGTCCCCAGCGCAACGAACGCCTTGGGTGGACGGCCGACACGCAGGTCTTCACAGAGACCGGAACGTTCTTCGCCAACACGGACCGCTTCTTCCATAAGTGGATGAGGGACATGAGGGACACGCAATCGCCTACCGGCGCTTTCCCGGGCGTCGCACCTCTCGCACAATATGGGGCAGGCGATGGCAAAGGCAACAACGACATGATGCGAGTCGGCTGGGCAGATGCCGGCATCATTGTGCCTTGGGCGGTGTGGAAACAGTTTGATGACAAGAGTATCATCGACGAGAATTGGGAGTCGATGAACCGCTTCATGGAACATGTTTACGAGACCAAGTACGACCACAACGTCATGCTGGGAGAGAACACTAACTACCAATGGGCGGACTGGTTGAGCTACGAACCTCTGGAGAGCAGCAGTGGTCGCAGCCACGAGAACGGTAAGCCGAAGCCCGAGACAATAGTCTATTGGAACTACCTCAGCGCGTCGTACTGGGCCATCGATGCAGGCATGATGGCCGACATGGCTCGTGCCACAGGTCGAGACGCCGCTTATTATGACAAGATGCTGGCTGAAGCAAAAGTTTATATCCTTGATAACTTCCTCAATGCCGACGGCACGTTCAAGCTCGACATCCTCAACACAATGCAGACACCGGCACTCTTCGCCCTCAAGAACAACCTGCTTCAGGGGGCTGCGAAGGACGCCATGATTGCCCGCCTCCGCAAGAACTTCGAGGAGCACGGCAACTGCCTCCAGACAGGATTCCTCGGCACATCCATCCTCATGCAGACCCTCACCGAGAACGGCATGCAGGACATCGCCTACGAGCTCCTCTTCCAGCACAAGAACCCGTCGTGGCTCTACTCCGTGGATAACGGGGCGACGACCATCTGGGAGCGTTGGAACTCGTACACCGTGGACAAGGGCATGGGTCCGCGCGGCATGAACAGCTTCAATCATTATGCCTATGGATGTGTCTGCGAATGGCTTTGGGAGACCGCAGCCGGCATTGCTGCCGACCCGAAGGAACCTGGCTTTAAGCACATCATCATGAAGCCTGTGCCCGATAAGAGGCTGGGACATCTCAAGGCAGAGTACAAGTCGGCAGCCGGCCTCATCAAGAGCGAATGGCGTTATAAAGGCGACCAATGGACATGGACCTTCACCATCCCGAAAGGTGCCACAGCCACTGTGACACTTCCTGGTGAGAAAACCTCGAAGGAATATCAGGCCGGAACATATACTATAAAGAAATAGGAAGTAAGATGCGCCTGCTTTTGTTCCTCTTTTTCATGCTTCTCGCTTCTTCCTTGTCTGCGCAGAAGTATGATTGGGACGACTTCGTGGAGGAATACGCAAGCGATGTGGAGCGGGCAGAAGAAGAGGACCTTCAGCTGCATCTGCAGGAGTTGAAGGAGCTTTCGGAGCATCCCATGAACATAAACACGGCAACTGTGGAGGATTTTCTGCAGTTGCCGTTTCTGTCTGAGGCACAGATCGAGCAGATTCACGCCTACATTTATCTGCATGGACAGCTGCAGACGTTGGCCGAGTTGCGACTCGTGCCGCTCATCGACGACATGACGCGCAGGTGGCTTTCCCTCTTCACGTATGCCGAGCCGCAGCAGCAAGAGACCGACAAAAGGCTATTCAGTCACCTCCGCCACGACTTCTCGACGCGCATCGACATACCTTTATATTATAGGGTAGGGCAGCAGCAGGAGAACGGCTATCGTGGCGACCCGCTCTACCACCGCATTCGCTATCAGTTGACTGGCAGCCGGCATTTCCAGGCGGGACTGCGTGTGGAGAAAGACGCAGGCGAGCGATTCTACGACAGCTACGGGGCGTATGCCATGCTGCACGACGTCGGCATCCTCGACAAGGCAGTAGTGGGCGACTACCGCATCGGGTTTGGCGAGGGCTTGGTGCTTGGCGGAAGCACTTGGAACAGCAAGAGCACGCCGCCACTCAAGACGCAAGGTGGCATCAGACCTATGGCTGGGATGGACGAGACGAACTTCCTCCGAGGTGCGGCCGTCACGCTGTCTCTGTCCAAACACCTCAAGTTGAGCATCTTCGGCTCGTACCGAAAGCGCGACGCCACGCTGACGAGTGGGGGCGAAGTGCAGACCTTGCGGACCGACGGCTATCATCGGACGGCATCGGAATGGGAGCGACGGCGGAACGTAGGGAGTGCCGTCGTGGGCGGCAACATTGCCTGGTACAATAAAGGTCTCCATCTGGGAGCGACGGGTTACTGGCAGAAGTTCAGCCGCGACCTCAACCCCGGCACCCAACAATACAGGGCGATTTATCCGAAGGGCAGTAGCTTCGGAGTGGCCGGACTGAACTACGGCTACACACGCTACCGCCTTACTTTTGCCGGAGAGACTGCCTACAGCACTGCCGGAGGCGGCTGGGCGACCATCAATCGCGCGTCGTGGAACATCAGCAAGAACTATATCCTCTCCGCCGTACAGCGCTTCTACGCCTATCAGTATTACTCGTTTTATGCCAGTTCGCTGGCCGAGAATAGCAATTCGCAGAACGAAAGCGGCGTCCTCGTGCACCTGCAAGCGGAGCCTTATGCTGGCTTGCAACTCATCGCTTATGCCGACTTCTTCCATCATCCCTGGCCACGCTACCGGATGACGCACGGCAGCACGGGTCAGGAGTTCTACCTGCAGGGCAGTTACAACATTTCGCGTCGGCATGTTCTGCTGGCTCGTTATCAGTTCAAGCGCAAGGAAAATGGCGATGTCATGGAGCCGCATCACCGCGTCAAACTCGGGTGGACGTACGAGGTGAGAAACAAAATGCGCTTCCAGACAACAGGTTATTACCACAATGTCTTGGGCAGGAACGGCTTCTTGGTGAGCCAAAACGTCCGATACTTGCTGCCGAAGCCGAACCTGACCCTCAACGCACAGCTCGGTTACTTCAACACCGACGACTACCTCAGCCGCATCTATCTGCAGTCGCCGGCTTTGTACAGTACGTTTTCGTCAAGTTCATATTATGGTCACGGCGTGCTGGGCGTCCTGACCTGCCGTTGGAAAAGCAAGAACGAGAAACTTTGGCTCGAGGGACGTTACAGCCTGCTTCACTACCTCGACCGCGACGAGATAGGTTCAGGACTGCAGCGAATCCTCAGTCCTTGGAAGAATGATTTGTCTTTTCAGCTGCGCGTGAAGATCTGATCATGCAGTAGAGACCGAGCACGACAAAGGGGATGGAGAGCAACTGCCCCATGTTCAGCAGCATTCCCTCCTCGAAGGCCTCCTGGTTTTCTTTTGTGTATTCGATGAAGATTCTGCTCGTAAAGATGAGGAACAGGCAGAGTCCGAAGAAGAAACCGCTGCCCACCTTCTGCGGATAGCGACGGTAGAAGAACCAATGAATGCCAAAGAAGATGGCGTAGCAAATGGCCTCGTAGAGTTGTCCCGGGTGGCGAGGCAGGCTATCGACGCGTTCGAAGATGAACGCCCAAGGCAGGTCCGTCGGTCTTCCTATTATTTCGGAGTTCATCAGGTTGCCCAGTCTGATGGCACACGCACAAATGGGTGTCACGATGGCAACGTTGTCCAGGACGTGCGGGAAACGCAGCTTCACGTGCTTGGCATACAGCCAGAGTGCTATCATGAGGCCAAGCGTGCCGCCATGACTGGCCAGTCCCTCGTAGCCGGTAAACGTCCAGCCCTGGCCCGGCACATTGCGTATGGGCAGCAACATCTCAATGGGATGTGACAGGTAATAGCCAGGCTCGTAGAACAGGCAATGCCCCAATCTTGCTCCGATAAGAATGCCGAGGAAGCAATACATGAACATCGGATCGAACTGCTCTTCACGTATCTTCTGCTGACGGTACAGCCTGTGCATCAACAGATACACTGCTACAAGACCAATCGCCCAACACAACGAGTACCAACGTATCGCGAAGAAGCCCAAGTCGAGGGCAATGATGTCGGGGTTCCAGGTTATGAATAATTCACAGTTCATAATTCTTTGATGTTTTTCTACACAAAGGCGCGCTTTTAATGCGCGGAACATAATTCATAGTTGGGGTATGAAGTTCTCCCCCTAAAGGGGGAGTTAGAGGGGGTCTTTTACACGTTAAAACGGAAATGCATGATGTCTCCGTCCTGCACCACGTAGTCCTTACCTTCCACACTCATCTTGCCGGCTTCGCGGACGGCGGCTTCCGAACCGTACTTGATGTAGTCCTCATACTTGATGACCTCCGCGCGGATGAAGCCCTTCTCGAAGTCCGTGTGGATGACGCCGGCACATTGTGGTGCCTTCCATCCGCGGCGGAACGTCCAGGCCTTCACTTCCATCTCGCCCGCCGTGATGAAGGTCTGCAGCGTGAGCAGGTGGTAGATGGCCTTGATGAGGCGATTGCAACCGCTCTCCGAGAGACCTAGATCCTCGAGGAACATCTGCTTCTCCTCGTAGGTTTCGAGTTCCGCGATGTCTGCTTCGGTCTGTGCTGAGATGATGAGCATCTCGGCATCTTCGCCGGCGATGGCTTTCTGGACGGCCTCCGTATAAGCGTTGCCCGAGGCAGCCGATGCGTCGTCCACGTTGCAGACATACAGCACGGGCTTCGTCGTGAGCAGGAACAGACCGTTGGCAGCCTTAATTTCATCCTCCGTCTCGAACGTCACGGAACGCGCACTTAAACCCTTGTTGAGGGCTTCTTGGTAGCGGAGCAGGACGTCGAGCTCAATCTTGGCTTGTTTGTCGCCACCCACGCGGGCCTGCTTCTCCACTTTCTTGATGCGGTTCTCGATGGTCTCGAGGTCCTTTATCTGCAGTTCCGCATCGATGATTTCCTTGTCGCGAACGGGATCGACGCTGCCGTCAACGTGCACGATGCCGTCGTTGTCGAAGCAGCGGAGCACGTGGATGATGGCGTCGCACTCGCGTATGTTGGCTAGGAACTGGTTGCCCAAGCCCTCACCCTTGCTGGCGCCTTTCACGAGGCCTGCAATATCGACGATGTCGCAGACAGCGGGCACGATGCGACCTGGGTGCACAAGTTCGGCAAGTTTGGTCAGTCTTTCGTCTGGCACGGTGACCTGTCCGAGTTGAGCATCAATGGTGCAGAAGGGGAAATTGGCAGCCTGAGCTTTCGCGCTCGAGAGGCAATTGAAGAGGGTTGACTTGCCGACATTGGGCAGTCCTACTATTCCGGCTTTCATTGTTTCAATTCATAATTCATAATTCACAATTCATAATTACAATCCCGCTGCCGAGGTGCGACTAGAAATCGCTGAACTCGTCGTTCTTTGCTGCTTGGATGGCGATGCATTCCATCTCGATGAGCCACGAGGGACGGCATACGGGAGCGAGGGTGAAGACGGTGGGGACGTGCGGATACTTCTTGCTGAACATCTCGCTGACCACTTCGAAGTCGGCTCCATCGCGCAGATAGACGATGAGTTGTGCTGCGTCGTTCATGGTCATTCCTGCTTCTGCGAGGAGTGTCTCGACGTTCTCCCACATGCGTTTCGTCTGCATGACGACGTCGCCTTCATGCATCACTTCGCCCTTGTTGTTGATGCTTGCTGTGCCAGATATGATGGCGTGATTGCGGTCGCCGAACTGCAGGAGTGTGCCACGCTCGAAGGTGACGCCGTACTCGCTGGTGCGGTTGAGGTGCGATGTGGCGTAGAGGTAGCGCTGCTGCTCCGGTTTGAATCCGCTCAAGGCATAGCATCCGAGCTGGATGATGGCCTTCGGATCGGACGGATTTCCGCCGATGCCTGTGGAGGCGATGTAGTGCGTCTCGGGTACCAAACCGTGTTGGGCGAAGTTCTCCCAGCGGGAAAGGACGAGACCTTTATACTGTGTATCGACGTCCCTAACGAAGAACCACGTGCGAATACAGTTGTCTTCGAGGGTCATCTGATGTTCCTCGAGGAGCGCTTCATAGTCCTCGAGGAGCGTTTGTGTCTGGCTGTAGCTGCTGCCTTCGCCTATCATCATGCCCATTGTCCACACGTGTTCGTAGCCGTTGCTACGTACGATGGTGGACTGCAGACGGTCGGCCGAGGGGATAACCTCCGAGCCGCGTTGCAGGTAGAGCCACGCCGACAGTTTACTTCCGTCGAGTGGCGGTTGTTGAATATATGAGATGGTGCAGGTATTGTCCTGCGGCATGAGCGGCCTTTGATTAGTGGCATCGGACAGGAAGTACCTTTTGAAGACGGGCTTGGCGCCTGTCAGGTCGGCCAAAGCCATCAGTTGTTCTTCCGCCAGCAAGATGCGGCGGAGTTGCTGCTCGAACGTTTCGCCCTTTGGTTCGACGTGTAGAATAGCATGATATTCTGCAGTCTTCTTCTCAGGGGCGAAGGCCGTCAGTTCGATGGTGGCACCGAGTTTTTCCAGATATAATTTCTTAAATTGCATGGTGCGTTGTGTGATATTGGGTGCAAAGATACGACAAATAATTGAAAATTAAAAATTGATAATTGAAAATTATCGTGCAGTGATGAAAAACATCCTGAGAGAACTTCGCCAACTTCACGTGTCGAGTTTGCAAAGTTAACGTGTTAAGTTTCTCAACTAAGCGTGTTAAGTTTCTCAACTAGGCGTGGCTAGTTTGGGCTCAAGGCTTGAGATGTTCTATCCAACTGTCAATCAGGTTGTTCACTTCCTCGAGGTTCGACTTGAACTGACTGCTGAGGATTTCCGTATGATTGTGTGAGAGGAGTTTCTCTCCGCCTTCGTTCAGGACCTGATGCAACAGGGAGGCTTCGATGTTTCCACTTGCCACGCGAAGCATTCCCTCTCGCCTTGTGCTCGGCACATCCACGAGGTTCGACCTGGCGTTACCTTCCGTCAGGTTCAGTCCGGCTGCCGAACGTCCGTTCCCTCCGTGGCATTGTATGCAGGCGCGATTGAATATCCCAGCCTGCAAGATGCCGAATCTTCCCACATCCACCGTGCCGAGGTCGAGAAGAATCGTGTCGTGAGCTGTTTTCTCGCTGTAGTCTTCCATGTTGACAGACACGAGTGAGATGATGCGTTTGCGTAGCGAGTTCGTCAGCGAAACCTCGACCGTTTGCACCTCATTGCTGATGTTCGAGAGGACGAGGCTGACAGTAGAACCGTCTTCGACTGTTGAGGGAAGTGTTTTCTGCATCAGAGCGAACTTGCTGTCCTGGGTGAAGCCGGCCACAGCCATGTTGTAGCCCGTTCCTTCCCACTCGCCAAGTCCGCTTATTCGGGCAGTCACTTTCACCGTTTTGCCCTTTTCATCGACCTCATAGACCTTGTCATAGATGTCGCCGCTGTCGCAAGCCGAGAGTCCGACGACTGCACATATAAATAATATATAATGTATATGTTTCATGTTTTATCTTGTTTCTCCCCATAAAGGGGGAGTTAGAGGGGGTCTTCTTAGAAGCTGTACTGCAGTTGCAAGGTTGCCGAATGTGTGCTCAGCCCCAGGTCGTCGTTGTCGCGATCCAGTTGCGTCTCGTGTCCATACCTACCTGTAAACTGGTACATCGCCGAGAGTTTCAGGTTGCATTTGTTGACGTAGTAGTTCACCACAGCAGCCGGCATGTTCAGGAAACCATCTTTGCCCGAGCCGTTGCGGTCAAGGAAATCGTAGCGCAGACCAGCCTGCAGGCTTCTGGTAAAGAAGTAGCCGAGTTGTCCGTAGCAGCCCCAGAAGTTATAGTTCTTGTCTATCTTCTGTCGTTCAGTAAAGCTGACGTGCATCCAATAGGCTTCTGCGGCGGCATACCATCTGCCGTGAAGCATGCTCCATTCCACGCCGATTCGGGTATCGTTGGTGCTCTCGCTCTCGCTCTCGACGTTGATGCCGCCACTCACACCAAAGAGCATGTGGCGGCCGCGAAGCATGTGGCTGTTGCCTTGAGTTGCCGGCATGTTGCCCCACGGCATGAAGGTGAGGCGGCCTGCATACAGCAAAGCGGGGATGTGAGCATCGTCACTCAACGTCTTTGTTGCGGTGTTCACGCCGCTGCCACTGCCGTTCCAGAGTCCCACCTCGTAGCCCATCATCCAACTGTCCTGCTTCTTGTTGAGCTTCATCTTGCCGTGGAACTGGAATCCGAGGTCGAAGCCTGTGCCGATTGATGGTGTTACAGCGTTCAGGCTATAAGGCAAGATGACCGATGCCGTCAGCGAAGTCGGCAAACAAGGGAACAGTGTCTCGCCCAACGTGGTGAGGTAAGCGTGGAAGAATGGCGTCTTGAACTTGCCGGCACGAAAGCGTGCGGCAGGCGAGATGCGGTAGTCCACCCACGCTTGCTGCAGGACGTTTCCGCCCGTGGCTGCTGCGTTGATGCTCAAGTTATAGTCCAATCTGCCGAAGGTTGTGCCGGTGAAACCGAGGATGGCATACGGCATGGAGAAGCCCGAGTTAGCCACATTGTCCTGATTATACGCTTTGTCCAGGCCCTCGTCGTCATAGTAGTTGTACTGCCCCCTTGCCTGCATGAACAGGTACGGCTTGAAGATGAAGCGGCCGTCGCGCGACTGCAAAGTGAATCCTCTGTCGTCAGCAATGCCCAGCACGCCGTTCTCCATGTCGATGTTCTCAGTCTGTTGCCTGAGGTCGGCACTCTTGAGGTTGTACTTCTCGAACGTGATGTTTCTCTCCTTCTCGTGCTCTTCGGCCAAGCCAGGCAAGGCGAGAAGGCTAACTAAAAGTATGATGAATGTCTTCTTCATATTTTGAGGTTGTTGGTTTATTGTTTCTCCCCTTCCCTTTAGGGGAGGGGTAAGGGGAGAGGCTATAGGGATTCCAGGAACTTTATGAGTGCCGAGCGGTCATCTTTCTGCATTCGGGTGAAGAGATTCTTGCTGGCTTCTCCCTCGCCGCCGTGCCACATGATGGCTTCCGTGAGGTTGCGAGCCCGCCCGTCATGCAGGAAGTAAGTGTGCGCATTGACTTTCTCCTGAAGTCCGATGCCCCAGAGCGGTGTCGTACGCCACTCGTTGCCGCGAGCCAAGCCGCTGACGTAGTTGTCGTTCAAGCCGACGCCCATAATCTCGCTTCCCATGTCGTGCAAGAGGAAATCGCTGTACGGATGAATCGTCTGGCCGCCCAGCCACGGCAGTTCTGTGCCGTTGAGGAGCGTTGCGCCGCGAGGTCTGGTATGGAGCGTCGTGACGTGACAGAGATGACACTTCGCTTCGTAGAACATCTGTTCGCCAATCGCGATGAGTTCCCGCTCGTTGATGGTGCGGCCTTTATATGCGGCAGGCTGCTTTGTGCTACCCAGTCTTCTGGCCGGCACGCCGAGTCCGTGCAGGTAGAAGTCCACGTCCTCCATGTCCTCGGTCGTGACGTCGAGATGGTCATAGAGCAGTCCCATCATCGAACCCTCCTGCATCTGCGACTGTCCCTCGCATATCTTTTCGGGGTAACGGCTGTTGGTTGCGCCCATGTCCGACGAGAAGCCAAGCTCGACGGTCAAGTCCGCGTGTTGTGCTTTGTTGCCCGACAGTCCCAATTGACGGATGCCGCGTTCGGTGATGTAATTGCATCTGCCGCTTATCCCGTACTCCGGATAGTTCGACTTCGCCGCGAGTTGTTCTATCTCGTTACGGTCCAAAGCCATCATCTGGCCCATGCCAACGTGCCGAAGCGGAATGCGAACTGTGCAGAAGAGCTCTTCTGGATTGATGGGCTCGCCTGTCTCTCCGTAGCCTTTATACCAGTCGGTAATGGTGTATTGGGGATATGCGAGGCTGTACGTCTCACCGTCCGGGAAGGCGAACTGCTCTTCGTGCCACCGACATTCCAGCTTTCCTTCAGCCGTCACGCCGTAGATGCTCTGGTCGTGCAGCACGCGGCCATAGTTCTGGAAGAAGGCGCCGTTCTTTCTCGTCACATAGACAAGCATCGCACTGAACCCGTAGCTGCCGGAACCATAAACAGGCGTTCCATCAGGATCGGTGCCGATTTGCGTCCAAAGCGCCGGCTTTGTCCTGCCCGCGTTGCGATGACAAGAACCACACGAGTAACCCGCATAGACCGGACCAAGCCCGCCTGCTTGCGTCAAGGCATCATCGTAGAGACCGTCTCCGTTGATGAAGCGGCGTGAGTTAGCCTTGATGTTCTCCACCCAGTCGGCTTCCGTATCGTAGGCAAAGCTGGAGTTGATGAACACCGTACTCGTGCCTGCGCTGAGGGCGTAACCTTCGTGCGTCTCGAAGTCGGCTGCAGAAAAGCAATCATCCTCCCTGTCGCAAGCGACAAGGAGGAGTGCTATACTAATATAAATAATGTGTCTCAATGTTCAATTCGCAATTTTCAATCTTCAATGTTCAATGAACCAACGTTTCAATGTTCAATCTTCAATTTTCAATTTTCAATCCTCCTCGGTTGTCCATTCTTGAAGAGCAGGAACTCCAGCGTGTGGAAGCCGCGTATGCTTTGTGCTTCGGCGATGCCTTCGTCCTCTTCATCAAAGTCGCCTTTCCAATCCAGACCTGAGAAGTCACCACTTGCAAGCACGTTCTTGATGGCATCCTGGTCGAGAGGCCAGGAGTCCATATTGGGGTCGAGGCCAAGTTCATCGACGGGACCGAACAGGAATGCCTCGCTCATCTCCCACGGCTGACGTGCTGCCATCCAAGCTGTTGCTGCCGTTTCGAAGTTGGCATTCGAGGGACTTGCTGCAAGATTCTGTACTGCGGTGTGCAGCGCAGCATTTGCATCCTTCAAGTCTTTATAGGTAGGCAGCACGACGACGTCAACATAATCGGCCACGATGGCTTTCAGTTCTGCCTCGCCTTCGAAGCTTTCCACCTTTGCCTTGAGCGTCTTGAGGACACTCTTCAAGGTGTTGCAAGCCTCCATAGCCTTGATGACGCTTGGGTTGCCGATGTGGCTGCGGAAGGGAGCTGCCATGCCTTCGATGCTGGTGATGGCAGCCGTAATGGCAGCATTCACTTGGCTTGCGAACTCGCTCTGCCCGTTTGCTTTGAGATAAGAAGCAATGCTGTGACTGCCTTGAGCACCCTTATAGGTGCAGTTGAAGGCGTTCTGGATGGAGCGGATGTTGTTCGAGTAGTCCTGGATGGAGTGGAAGCTGTACCACGACTCCACGGCATAGACGGCCTCGGTGTACTTCTTGTTCTCCCACTTGTCGCGCGGATCACCTATCTTGCTCTCGCCCACCTCGTTTGAGATGTCAATGCATCCGTCGATAATCTGCTCGATGCAACTGTTGGGACTGCTGTATGCGCCACGCACTTCCTTGAATGTAGTTTGATAAGCCTCGCCGCCATTCAAACCTTCGTTCCATGCCTTGTAGAGCGTCTCGGCATCACTTTTCAGTCGCGACGACACAGCGGCAGCATAGCTACACCAGTTCGTCTGATAGTCTGCATAGTTGGCATCTGTCTCATTGATTGTTACATCGGCAGTACCCTCGGGCATCGTGTTCACAGGGTCAACCGTGTTATTGTCTTTGCTGCACGAAACGGCAGTCATTGCAATGGCCATCAAGCCAAGATAAAAGATGTTCTTTTTCATGTTGTTTGTTTTGTTTTAATGGAGATTATGATTATTCTGATTATTCTGTTTATTCTGAGAAGCCAGAGAACTTCTTCTTTCCTTTGAACCAACCTGTGAAGGCAACGCCCAGAGCGAATTCATTCTCGCTGTTGTACTTGCCGCCGCCTATCCTGCGGGTTGTGTAGTCGGCCTTTACTATTACATAAGGTATGGGGCGATAGTTGAGACCGAACGTCCACATGGATGTCTTGAGTCGTGCCTCCATCACCTGTCCTGCCTCGCCCTCTTCCTGTGCATTATAATATTCGTATCGCGCGAAAGGAATGATGTCGGGAGCCTTCGTGCTGTGGAAGAAGCCTTTCAGCCTCACGCCGCCCTCGATGCCGTAGCTGACGGCTTTGCTTGCTATGGGAGCCGTCTTCGAGTAGGGGCTGGCGTTGCTCTGGCGGACGTTGCGGGCACTGAGCAGCGTCGAGTTACCCACCTCGCCGCTCAAGATGTTGCCGCGTATGATACCATAGCGATGCTGATACTGTGCATCGACGCTCCAGAGGTTGACGGGCACGCTGAAGCTATAGGTCGTTGGCTTGTCGGCATTCGATGCAGCGTCCTGGCAATGGTACCAGCTTGCACCGAGACGAAGCCCCGGCACGCCTGTGTAGTTGATGCGCAGCACATAGCCGGGCGATGTGAAGTTATCCTTCTCGAAGAAGCCTTGTTTGCCTTTCTTCACCCAGTTGTTGCGGTCGAAGCCGTTGGCGTTGAGGCCTGCTACAACCTGTGCTTCCCAATTGAACGAAGCCCAGCGTCGGCCGAATTGTCCGAAGAGGCTCAAGCCCGTCTCGTGCCATGTATTGGGGATGATGCTCGTCTCGCCTTCGGGACGGACAGTGCCGAAGAAGTTGATGGGCTCATGGTGAGCGTTGTTCATGCCGACAGGCACGATGAAGTGTCCTGCACGGACGTTGAAGTACTGATTGAGGTGGTAGGTGATGTGGAACTGCTCGATGGCAACCTCGCCACCCTTTTCCACCTCGGTCTCGTACTCGCCGTTCTCCGAGTTCTCTATCTCGAAGGCAGTACCTGTGCCGCCGCTCTCGAACTCGACCTCCACGCCGACGTTCCAATGGCGGTTGAACTTGTAATCGCCAGCCAGAACAAATCTGGGCACGGCAATCGTGTTTCTGCGCATGCGGGTATTGCCTTCGCTGCCGCCGTAGAAGCGGTTTGTGCCATAATCCTTGAAGGCAGCCACCACCTCGCCATAGCCCCCGACGCGGAAGCGGTCGTAGCTGTCAATCTCTGTCGAGTCGGTGTTCCATTGTGCCGACGCTGTGCCGGCTGTGAGCAGCATCAGAGCTGCAAGAAATGATTTTGTCATAGCTTTTTTAGGGTCTTTAGGGTCCTTAAGGTCTTTAAGGTCCTTAGGGATTTTCTTTGTTTTCCGGCGGCAAAGGTACGGCTGTTTGCCATTCCCTGCAATACGCAAAAAATATGATTTTGCCCTTTTGACGGCCTTTCTGCCATACCCAATAATAATGAAATTGACGCCCTTTGAATAGAATATTCAAGTCTCAATCTTCAATTTTCAATAAAAAAGCCGTACCTTTGCGGCAGAATAAATAATTAATTTGGACTCCGCGACTACAATCGCGCCTTTGTTCTTCGCAAGGCTCAGGCGCAGGCGGAACTAAAGAATCAAAGAAATCGTTAAATAGTAAATACAGAGGTGACTGAGAAATACCATGACACAGACCCGATGAGCGATGTCATCAGTGATGACTATCGCATGTTGCAGATTATTAGCCGCTTTGGCATTAAGCTTGGCTTTGGCGACCAGACTGTTGGCGCTACTTGCCGCAGTGCTGGAGTGGACGTCAGCACGTTCCTGACCGTAGTCAACTATGTGAAAGACCCTGCCCATGCTCGCATCAGCGAGATGGTGGAGCAGGTGGACGTACCTGCACTCATCGCTTACCTTAAGAATTCCCACAGCTACTTTGTTGACTTCCGTCTGCCGGGCATACGACGTAAGTTGCTCGAGGCCATCGACCTTTCCAGCGGCAACCGCCTGGCCATGCTTATCCTCCGTTTCTACGACGAGTATGCACAGGAGGTGGAGCACCACATGACCTTCGAGAACAATCACGTGCATCCTTATGTCGAGACACTTCTGCAAGGTCGATTGCCCCAGGAGACGTTCCGCAGCATCGAGGAGCAGTACGACGAGCAGCACGCCAACATCGAGAAGAGCCTGAGCGAGCTGAAGAGCATCATCGTGAAGTACTATCCCAGCGACAACAGCGCATCGCTCATGGGCGAAGTGCTCATGGACATCTTCATGACGGACGAAGACTTGCACAGCCATTGCCACATGGAGGACACGCTCTTTGCTGAATGCATCCGTCGCCTGGAACAGGATGTTCGCAGACGCGGAGGCCAGCCTGTAGAAGAACCCCTCGAGACCCAGAGCGAACCATCGGGCGAAGCCCTGAGCGAGCGAGAGAAGGAAATCATCGTGCAGGTCGTTAAGGGCCTCTCCAACAAAGAGATAGCAGAAGCCCTCTTCATCTCCGTCAACACGGTGATGACACATCGTCGCAACATCGCCCGCAAGCTGCAGATACGCTCAGCCGCAGGACTCACCATCTACGCCATCGTCAACGGACTTGTCAACCTCGACGACGTGCAGCTGTAATGCGAATACAACAGCCCCTCCGGAAGACATTTCATGACGAGCCTACCCCCTCGTTCGAAGAGGTATACCTTTTGAATCGAAGAGGTATACCTTTTAAGTCGAAGAGGTATACCTTTTGAGTCAAAGAGGTAGTGCTTTTTTGATGAAGAATAGTAGGTGTTTGCCATCACCGTATTACTATTTTTTTACATTAGTTAAATAATTATGTGGATTTTCTTGGCACACATTATATAAATATATAAATTTGTACGCGACTTTGAAATTATCAATTCACAAACCAACAATAATAACCAACATTACAAACCAATGAAACAAAATCTACTAAACAAACTATGGCTACGCGTCTGCATGATAGTAGCCATCATGACAACTGCCTTGGCAGCGTCGGCGGATGTCAAAACTATTAATGCTGGTGCATTAACAAATGGAGTTTTGACAGACTCTCCTTTTACTTTGACTTTCGCAAAAAACAACGGTAGTACAGAACCTACTTATAATTCTAATGGAGACGTACGTCTATATGCTAAAGGAACTGTTACCGTTGCCTCTGCTGGTGGCAATATGACAAAGATTGTGTTTAATCTATCAGCACAAGGTAAGAAGAGATTGGCACCAATTACAGCATCTGTTGGAACTATCGCCACTCAGAGTTCTGGCGATGAGACTGTAACATGGACTGGTGATGCTGCTAGTGTAACCTTTACAGTGGGCGATAAAGCAGATTATGGATCAGACGGTAGTAGTAAAGCAGGACAATTGTGTTTTAGTTCTGTTGATATAACATATACTGCCGGCGGCACTCCTACTGTTGCTACGCCTGTCATCAATGGCACTGAGAATTTCCTTACTTCTGCTGAGGTAAGCATCTCTTGTGCAACAGACGGTGCTACCATTCTCTACAACACTGGTGGCGAAGCTTGGGAAACCTATAGCGCTCCTTTCACTGTTACCGAGACTACAACCGTCAAGGCTAAGGCTACTAAGACCAGCATGGACGACAGCGAGGTTGCAACAAAGACCTTCACAAAGGTAACTGCGTTGACCGTTGCTGAGGCTCGTGCTGCCATCGATGCAGGCACAGGCACACAAGGTGTCTATGCAACAGGTATCGTTTCTGCCATCCCAACAGCATGGAGCACAACCTATAATAACATTACCTTCAACTTTGTTGATAACTCAGGAGACGAAGACTTCCTGCAGGCATTCCGTTGCGTCAGCGGCACAGGCGTTGATGCCTCAACCGTAGCCGTCGGCGACGTTGTGGTCGTTTATGGTAACCTGACGAAGTATGGTACAACCTACGAGTTCGCTGCTAACTGCCAGCTGGTATCCCTGACACATCCCACAGCTGCTGTCGAGGCTCCTATCTTCACTCCTGATGGCGGTGTATTTACCACACCACAGAGCGTAAGCTTTGCTGTGGCTGCTCCAACGATGGAGGGCTACACCTTCTATTATACACTCGACGGCACTGAGCCTACAACCCAGAGCACGCTCTACACAGGTCCCATCGAGGTCAGCACTACCACTACCATCAAGGCTATTGCCGTGAAGGGCGGTGAGGTCAGCCTCGTTACTACTGCCACCTATGCCATCCTTGCTCATGCAGGTACAGAGGCCGACCCATATTCTGTTGCCGATGCTCACGCTGCCATCGATGCAAATGCAGGCCTGACAGACGTTTATGCTACTGGTGTTGTGACTGAAATCGCAACAGCATGGAGCACAGAACACAGCAATATCTCCTTCAACTTTGTTGATGCTGCAGGCGATGGCGGCAGCTTCCTCCAGGCTTATCGCTGCGTTAGCACCGATGCTGCCGATGCTTCTACCGTAGCAGTTGGCGACATCGTAGTCGTTAAGGGTACCTTGAAGAAGTATAACGACATCTATGAGTTTGGACAAGGTTGCGAGTTGGTATCCCTGACACACTCTGGCACTCCTGCCGATCCCGTTATCGTAGCCGAGAATGCCACCATTGATGCCGACGTCACTTACTACGAGTTGATGTACGAGATTCAGAATCCCGTTGACGGCACAGAGCTGACAGCAAGCACCACTGCTTCTTGGATTACGAGCTGCACACCCAGCCAGAAGTCATTCGACAGAGTGATGAT
>ONSR01000043.1 GCA_900320565.1 uncultured Prevotellaceae bacterium | reverse complement strand
TACCGATGGCGACTACCATGTGAAGGGTGAGCCAAAGACTTGTGCAGAGAATACAGGTAAGACAGAAGTCATCGTCAGCGGCGGACAGGTGGGACTTGTCAATCAGTTGATGCCTGATCCTTCTCGCCCAACCTCCGACGATGATTACGGTTATATCTTCTGCGCCGGCAAGGGTATGGCAGACCCGACGGATACAAACAGCGACGGTGTGCCTTATGCCAACCTGCTTGCTGTGTCAGGCTCTTCACATCTGGAGATCAGTGGCGGACTTGTTGCCGCTTCTGTCTATGGCGGCTCTGAGAACGGACAGGTGCTGGGCAATACTCATGTGGAGATCAAGGGCGGCCAGATAGGTTCTGGCTACTATGAAGAGAATGGTGAAGACAAATGGGATCCTGCATACACCGAAGAACAATGGACAGCTGCCATCAATGCCGTCAAGTCCGGCGATGCGTCATTGGTAGATGCCGCAGCCGAGAATTTCCATGAGTGCGACGCCTGGCCATTTGGTCCTGAAGGCAACCGCAAGGTGTATGACTATTATGCCAACGATTATGACTCTCAGGGCGGTGCCAAGCCTGGCAGCGACGGCCATAGCTACTACGGTCACGTCTTCGGCGGCGGCAGCGGCTACTATCCTTACGCCCCCGGCCTTTGGCGTCGTACGGCAGGCCGTGTGAATGGCAACACTTTGGTAGAGATTTCCGGGGGACACATCCTCACCAACGTCTATGGCGGTAACGAGATTACAGATGTGCTGGGAAGCAGCAAGGTAGAGATGTGGGGCGGCACCGTGGGTGTGCCCCGTACCATTGCAGGCATCCAGGCTCATCCCGTCAACAGTTACATCTTCGGTGCCGGTATGGGCGACCCGCGTGTACTTTTCAACGGCTGGTCCAACGTAGGCTCGGCCGAAGTCATCGTCCGTGGCAATGCTGTCGTATTCGGTAGCGTCTTCGGCGGCGGCGAGGACGGTCACGTCCTGGGCGATGTTAGCACCACCATCAAGGGCGATGCCCTTATCGGTACGTTCGGCTCCTCTGGTGTAGATGGCAACATCTTCGGTAGCGGACGTGGTTTCTCCGCCGTGGCCCTCACGGCAGGTGCCGTCTGTGGCAACGTAACAGTCAATATCGCTGAGAGAGCCAAGATTCTCGGCTCCATCTTCGGCGGCGGACGTATGGCTGCGGTAGGTATCTATCTTGTTAGCGATGATGATTCCAAATATGGCAAGCTGATACCTGATGGCAAGAACCAGGTGCTTGGCGGTGATGACGTGAATGACGAGAACGCTACTCACGGATACGTGACCATCAACATCACGGGCGGCACCATCGGCAACCTGTCGCAGTTGAGCAACCACCAATTCAGCGTGGGCGACGTCTTCGGCGGCAGTAAGGGCGTTTACATCAACGATGAGTGGACCAAGAGCCAGAAGCTCGGCTTGGTGAAGAACACCGAGGTGAACATCTCGCAGGCCGCTGGCTACACCACCCGCATCTACGGCAACGTCTATGGCGGCGGCGAGATAGCCTCGGTAGGCAGCTACAAATATGCAGATGCAGCAGCTGTGTCATCATATAATGCCACGCACACCACGGAGCCGCTGACTGTCGGCGATGTTTATCAGTTGCTCGAAGAAAACACAGGCAAGGCAACTATCCTCATTAATGGTGGCACGATAGGTCAACCTGATCCATCCGACGCACATGGCCATGTCTTTGGCGGCTGTCTGGGTATGGCAGGCACCGATTACTCCGGCTATTCCTTTGTGAACGAGTCGTTCGTGACCCTCAAGGATGGTACGGTCTATGGCTCCATCTTCGGCGGCGGCGAGAACGGCCACGTCCTCGATGATACGAACGTCAATATCAGGGGCGGAAGTGTAGGCATACGCTTGGACAATCTCACGGGCACCATCCCTGAGAACACCATTTACCGTGGTAATGTCTATGGTGGCGGCCGTGGTATTGACACCTACAACAACAATGGTACAAACAGCTACAGCATTACTGCCGGCAAGGTTTCCGGCCACACCACTGTCTCCGTCACCGGCGGACAAATCTACCGTAATGTCTATGGCGGCGGTTCGCTGGCCTCGGTGGGCGACCCCGACGAGAATTCCGGTGGTCTGGCCTCTGTCAGCATCACTGGAGGAAAGATAGGCACCGATGGCGGCTACCATGGTGGCTCCTTCGAGCATCTGCTGGAGAATGGCCATGTGTTCGGTTCAGGTCGAGGCGTGGCAGGCGGTTCGAACGACGACTTCATCCGCCTTGCATACGTGAAGAACACCGAAGTGACCATCGGCGGCACCGCCTACGTCACCGGCTCTGTCTTCGGTAGCGGCGAGAACGGCCATGTGCGCAAGAATACCATTGTGACCGTCAATGCCGGAACTGGCTATACCCATGAACTGGCTCCGACATCAGAGAACATCGAACCCTATCCTGTCATCGGCTATCCGCTGACGCAAGCCGAGATGGTGGAAACTCCTACGTCACCCGTGATGATTTATCGCGGCAACGTCTATGGCGGCGGTCGAGGCATCGACCACACCACTTCCGGTCACCTCTCCGAGACAGCCGGTGCCGTAAAGGGTAATACTACAGTCAACATCAATGGCGGCACCATCCGCCACAACGTCTATGGCGGCGGTTCATTGGCCAGCACAGGAGACATAACAGACGATAATGGCGTCATCGTCTATCACGACGTAGATGGAAATCCTACCGGTGAGGCTACCGTCAACATCCGTGGCGGCCTCATCGGCATGTCGCCGTTACTCGACATCTGCAAGAATGGAGGCGACACCTACTCCGGTCTCAACAACGGCCAGGTATATGGCGGCGCCCGTGGTGTGGCCGCTGTCCCCGGCCAGACGGCAGGCAGCGTAGCGTCCGAATACGTCCTCTTGGCCTATGTGCACGACACGCAAGTCAATGTCAACGGCACGGCCAAGGTCTTCGGCTCTGTGTTTGGCGGCGGTGCCAACGGCCACGTCAGCCGCAATACCGTGGTGAACGTCAGCGGTGGCGAGATAGGTACGAATCCCTCTGTCATCGGAGCTACGTCCAACTACTACTACATGAATCCTGAAACCGGTATCGACGGCCACGTCATCTTCACCGGCAATGTCTATGGCGGTGGCCGAGGCCTCGACCGCAACGAGGAGGGCGACCTCAGTCCTACGGCAGGACGTGTCTATGGCAACACAAAGGTGAACATTACCGGTGGACAAATCTACCATAACGTCTATGGCGGCGGTTCGCTCGCATCCGTGGGCACATTCACCAAGAGCGGCACCACCTACACCTGGACAGAGAATACCGGTAAGTCGGAAGTGACTATCAGCGGTGGAACCGTCGGCTTCGAGGACTTCAGAATGGACGACTATCTGTCCTACATGGATTCGCATCCCGGCACTGACCCCAGCACCGTATTCGGCAACTTCACAAACTTCAAGTTCAACACCGGTCGTGTCTTTGGCTCCGGTCGTGGTAAGGCAGGTGCAGAATACACGGAGTACGCCTATGTCAGGGATGCCTACGTCACCATCCAGGGCACAGGAGCAGTGAAGGGCAACGTGTTTGGCTCTGGCGAGAACGGTCACGTCAAGCGCAACACCTATGTGGAAATAAAGGGTGGTGAAGTCGGCTACAAGGTGCCTTCGCTCTTCCTGGGCAATGTCTATGGCGGCGGCCGTGGTGTTGACCTCTACAACGGTGCTGTCAGCGTGACAGCCGGACGAACCGAAGGCAACTCCAACGTCACCGTCAGCGGCGGCAAGATTTACCGGGATATTTATGGCGGCGGCTCACTGGCCTCCGTAGGACAGGCAGCTGACAACAGCACAGGCCTTGCCACTGTCACCATTGAGACGGGAGGCACAATCGGTGATGACTTCTGCGTGGCCAACGGCTTTGGCGGCAACGTCTTCGGTTCCGGCCGTGGTATGGTCAAGAAGGCTACAGGCCCCGACTACTCCCAGATGGCGTACGTCAACAAGACCGAGGTCATCGTCAAGGGACATGTCATGGGCAATGTCTATGGCGGTGGCAACGCCGGTCATGTGCGCAATAACACCCATGTCCAGATTCTCAACGGTGCCTTAGTAGGCACGAATTATGGTGGCAATGTGTACTACGGCAACGTCTTCGGTGCCGGTAAGGGAACCAGTAAGTCCGGTGACTACTCAGCCACCGCAGGTGCTGTATTGGGCAGCGTCGTGGTGGACATGCTGGGCGGCACAGTGCTCAACGATGTCTATGGCGGTGCAGCACTGGCAAACAGCAATATCGGCAATGCCACAAACTATGGCACGGCAAGCGAAGCAATTTCATCCACAAGCACCAACACCACCACCGTCAATCTCGTGAGCGGCATATTGAAAAATGCCTACGGCGGCGGACAGGGCGACGACGAGACAGCTGCCATTGTCTATGGCGATGCCTCTGTACTGCTGAACGGCAGCACGGCATCAGGCGCCGCCAACAATTGCAAAGTGCGGGGCAACATCTTCGGTGGCAATAACATTAACGGCACACCCAAGGGACATGCCCTGGTACACGTCTATAAGACTGAAGGATACGACGATACTCACAAGAAATCGACAAGTAAAGACAATACGACCTACGACGTAGCTGTCGTCTATGGCGGCGGTAACATGGCTGCCTACGAACCCGTGAGCAATGATGACTTCGCAGAAGTGATTATCGACGGTTGCGACCTGACCAGCATCGCGTATGTCTATGGCGGTGGTAATGCCGCTTCGGTACCAGCCGCAGAGGTAATGGTGAACGGAACGTATGAGATTGGTGCCGTCTTTGGTGGCGGTAACGGTAAGGATGCTCTGCCAAACGGAGAAGATAACCCAGGTGCCCATGTGGGCTTGATGGCATATCCCAATGCTGCTGGCGATGCCTATGGCACGAAGGCAGAACGTGCGGCCAACTACGGCTATGGCACGGGCAAAGCTCATGTGATAGTCTATGGTGGTACCGTACACGAAGTCTATGGCGGCTCGAACACGAAAGGAAATGTCCGTATGGAGGCGCGTGCTACGCTTGAAGATCAAGAGGATTGCGACTTCAACTTGGGCGAGGCTTACGGTGGAGGTCGTAATGCAGAGATGGACGGCGACGCTGTGCTCGAGGTGGGTTGTATCAGAGGCTTGGGCAAGGCCTATGGCGGTGCTGCCGATGCCGATGTCAATGGCGATGTTGTGCTCAACATCACCAATGGTACCTACGGACAGGTCTTCGGCGGCAACGATAGGGGTGGTAACATCAGCGGCTCTATCACCGTGAACATAGAAGAGACAGGATGCCGCCCCATCATCATTGGCGAACTTTACGGCGGTGGCAACGAGGCAGCCTATACCGCACCGGCAGGCAGCAATTCTCCAGTCGTGAATGTCAAATCGTTCACCAGCATCGGTACTGTTTTCGGAGGCGGCTATGGTGCAGCTGCCGAGATAACAGGCAACCCGGAGGTGAACATCAATGTAGTGACTGGCAAGTACAAAGAAACCGTTGTAGGTGAAGGAGCAAGAGTGGTAGGCTCCTCTGTGAAGAATCCTGGTGACGAGGGTTACGATGCTCCTGATGGCTTCAGTATTCCAGCTCACGCAGCAGGAAGCATTGGCAACATCAATACCGTCTTCGGCGGCGGCAATGCGGCCAAGGTGATTGGCAATACGAACGTGAATATTGGCACGAGAGTGGGAGACGAGGTGTACGGTGTCGTTGCCGTAGCAACCGGTGCAGATGTCACAGCTTACTATACCCGCTCGGGCGACACTTACACCGCTGCTACAGGAACTGCCGTGGCCGGTACAACCTATTACGAGAAGAAGAAGGTTGCAGTCCGCATTGTGGGCAATGTCTTCGGTGGTGGCAACAAAGCCGAAGTAACGGGCGACACGAACGTCATTATTGGAAAAGAATAAGGGAAAGATTCCGACACATTGTCCTTTTCCCCTTCGCATGAATAAACGCGGCATTTTGCATCGGAAGTAGCAAGGTGCCGCGTCATTTATTCCCCTATAGGGCGTTGGTCACTCCCCTATAGGGCGTTGCTTATTCCCCTATAGGGCGTTTGTCATTCCCCTATAGGGGAGTGATATATGCCTTTGGAGTGACTGGATTAGATGTTTTCCGACATTCTTTGAAAAAATATGGTAAGAATGTAATATCATATATCAAGAAAAGTCTTATCTTTGTAGCGTGCAATAGCGTACGAACGGGATAACGGACTGTCAACTGTATGGGTAGGCTGAAGGAAATAATTCTCTCGTTAAGGAATCGGAAGGGGCTGCTGATTGTCATAGTAGCCGTCTTGCTCCTTGAACTGCTGTCGGCGGCTCAATATTTCTTTACTCACCATCTGATGGAAGATGAGCTGGAGAAGTATGCCGAAATGGAGTTGACGACGAAGGCCATCATTACGAAACGTATCGTAGAAGATTCCGAACGCACCCTCAAGAGTCACATCATGGAGGTGAAGTACAACCTCGCCACCCCAGACTCCCTGTTCAGCATCTTGGCACAGATTGCCAAATACTCTCCTAACATGCGGGGCTGTGGCATTTCCTTCAACCCCGGTTACTATAAGGACAAGGGCCGGCTGTTCGAGCCTTATGCGTTGAAGACAGATACCGGCGTTGTGTGTCTGCAGATTGCAGGCGAGAATTTCGACTACACGAAGGACGGCTTCTACAAAGATATTAAGGAGAAAAAGGCTAACAGTTGGGTAGGGCCATACGACGACATCTACCTCGAGATGAGGCTCGTCAGCTATGCCGTGCCCATCTATGAGTTCACGGGAGATACGGTGGCCGTGTTAGGTGTTGACCTTGACACGGAAAGCCTGGGCGACACGCTGAATTACCGGCACATCTATCCATCGTCTTTCGACCTCCTCCTTACAGAAGAAGGCGAACTGATAGCCGGTCCGGCAGACTCCACTCTGCAAAAGGAAGTAGAATTCGTCACCTCCCTCATCAACGACAGCACAGCAGAACGTCGCCTAAGCAGCAATGGCCGGAGCAAGATTATAGACTTTGACACAAGAGATCGCGACGGCGCTGTCTTCGTTGCCAACATGAGGGGCATACCACATTGGCAGATAGCCGTTGTCTGTTACGACGACGAAGTCTATGGCTCACTCATGGAACTGAGGTACCGCCTGCTGTTACTCTCTTTGTTGGCATTCGGCATCCTGCTCTATCTCGTCCGCCGCTTTGCTAAAGATGAAGAGAAACTCAGAAGCCAGGCCCTGGAGCAGGAACGCATGGCAGGTGAGCTGCACATAGCAAACAACATACAGCAGACATTACTTCCGGAAGAAGATGGGGCAATGAAGGACATAGACGATGTCCAAGTTGAGGGGCGGCTGATACCGGCAAAGGCTGTCGGCGGCGACCTCTACAATGCTTTTGTGCGCGACGGGAAGCTCTTCTTCTGCATCGGCGATGTGAGTGGCAAAGGCATACCTTCGGCACTCATCATGGCCATCATACAGGCACTCTTCCGTAACATCGCTTCGCGCGAGGATAACCCGTCACACATCATGAAGCGCCTCAACGAGACAGCCTGTCGCAACAACAAGGCCAACATCTTCGTCACGCTCTTTGTTGGCGTCTTGGACCTCCCAACAGGTCACTTGCATTACTGCAACGCAGGTCATGAACTGCCTATTCTCATTGACCATTCACCATTGACCATTGACCATTCACCTTCGCAGATGCCGGCAGAAGCGTCAGCTAGGGGAGGCCAACAATGTTCAATGTTCAATGTTCAATGTTCAATGATAGAAGCCAAGCCCAACTTGCCTGTCGGTCTCTTCGAGGACTTCGAATATGAGATGCAGACCATGCAGATGCAACCAGGCTCGGCACTCTTCCTCTACACCGACGGGCTTACAGAGGCACGCAATGCCAAAGGCAAGCTCTTCGGCAGGGACAGAGTAGGGCAGATGATAGCTGAGGCGGGCACCACGAACCCCAAGCAATTGGTGGAGGCAGCTATCGAATGCTGGCAGAAGTTCATCGGCGAGACCGAACAAAGTGATGACCTGACATTGCTGGCATTAAGCTACACACCATTGCAGGAGCAAAGCATCATGGGCGAAGGCATTACGCTGAAGAACGATGTCAAGGAAGTCGAGAAGCTCGGCTCTTTCGTGAAGCAAGTGGCAGAGAGCCTGTCGCTCGACAAGTCGCTGACAGGCAGGCTGCGTCTTGCAGTAGAGGAGACCGTGGTCAACGTCATGGAGTATGCCTATCCACAGGGAACAACAGGAGACGTGAACATACGTGCCACATCGAATGGACGTCGGTTGAAGTTCATCATTTCCGACTCCGGCATCCCCTTCAATCCGACGGAAGTCACGGCTGCCGACACAACGCTCTCGGCAGAGGAACGTCCCATAGGAGGGCTTGGCATACTGCTGGTCCGCGAACTAATGGACTCTATCAACTACGAACGCATCAACGGTCAGAACGTCCTGACACTGACGAAGTCAATCCATAATCCATAATTCATAATCATAATTTAGGCAATGAAGACAAACATCGAACAATTGGAGGACAAATACCTCGTTACACTCGAAGGCGAACTCGACACCGCAGCAGCAGCTGATGTGGAAAAGACCTTGCAACCACTCTATTCTACAAGCGGCAAGGATGTCATCATCGATTGCGAAGGCTTGGAGTATATTGCATCGAGCGGCTTGCGTATCCTCATCAGCATCCTCAAGGGAGCGAAGGCTGGTGGCAGCAAGGTTGTCCTCAGGAACATGAACGAGGACATCAAGAGCGTCTTCAAGCTCACAGGTTTTATTAACATCTTCGAGATAGAATAATGAGAAAGGGAGTTGTCCTGTTGCTCTTAATGGCAGCGATAGTAGCATCTGCCCAGGATGATACGGCGGCAGACGACCAGAAGAAACCACTCTTCGGCAACAAGAAGGAAGGTCAGGGCCAAGGAGATAACCAGTTAGACTTGGACCTGAACATGCTTGGCCGAGGCGAGATGCGCTATGGTGGGTTCACGGAAGGAGTTGAGGAGAACCATGCGCAGTTCCTCATGGGACGAACACGTCTGTCGTTGACCTACAAGCGTCCACACATTGAGGCAAAAGTAACAGCCCAGCATAGCGGCATATGGGGTCAGAAAGGCAATGGAAGTTTCAACCTCCATGAGGCATGGGCAAAGCTTTACACAAAGAGCGGCCTCTTTGCTAAGGTGGGTAGGCAAGTTCTTTCATACGACGACGAGCGCATCATCGGTGCAAATGATTGGGCTATGGCTTCGAACACCCACGATGTCATCAAGCTCGGATATGAAGGGCACGGTCACAAGGTGCACGGCATATTCGGCTTCAACCAGAACACAGAGAATATCAGTGGCGGCACTTATTATGCGGATGGCGCCCAGCCTTATAAGTTAATGCATACGCTTTGGTATCATTATGATATTCCCAAGACGCCACTTGGTATCTCCTTGTTGTTTATGAACATCGGTATGCAGGGTGGGCAGAAGGACGGACAAGGAAGCTATGAACCTCGCAACATATATCAGCAACTGGTGGGCGGCTATGTTTTATACAAGCCGGGCAAGTTGACGGCTGAGGCTTCGTACTATCATCAGTTGGGCCGCAACGAGAATAATGCCAAGATAAATGCTTGGATGGCGAGCGTAAAGGCGCAGTACCAGATAAGCCCGAAATGGGGAGCTGTTGCGGGCTACGACTATCTGAGCGGCGACGATTACTTCGTCGTGCGCAAGAATGGTGGTCTGGGTCTCGTGCAGCATAAAGTCTTCAAGTTCTTCAATCCGGTCTATGGCTCTCACCATAAGTTCTACGGTCTGATGGACTTCTTCTATGTGCAGGCCTTCAGCGATACGTTCTCGCCTGGCTTGCAGAACCTCTATGCCGGAGCAAGCTACAGTCCCATCAAGGGCTTGAACCTGAGGGCATCTTACCATTACCTGGCTATGGCGACGAAGTTGAAGGACTTGGCCATGACCTTGGGACACGACATCGATGTCGAGGCTTCCTATCAGATCCTGAAGGACGCCAGTGTAGCTGTTGGTTTTTCGTATATGGCAGGCACCGATACGATGGAAAAGCTAAAGCGAGCCGAAGGCAACGACGACCTCAAGTGGGCTTGGTTCACGCTCATGGTTTCGCCACGCATCATATCAAAGAAATGGTAGAGACTTGATGCGATTCCAAACGAGTTATACCTCTTTTACAGACTAAACATAGTTCATTAACGCAAAAGACATACATTATGATAGCTCCATTAAGCAAGACGCAGTACGGCATCTATGTAGAGTGCGTCAACCACAGTGGCGAGATTTGCTACAATCTTCCTTTCCTCTATACGCTCGACAAGAGCCTCGACGTCAATCGGCTCTGCAAGGCCATAGAGACGGTGGTAGCTGCACACCCGACTCTCTTCACCCGCATCGTACTGAACGACGTGGGGGAACCTATGCAGCAAATTGAGGTGGGAAGTTTCAAGGTTGAAGTGGAGGACATCGACGACATCGAGGCCGTGAAGCCATCGCTCGCCAAGCCTTTCGACATCTACGCCGACCGACTCTTCCGCATCCGCCTGCTGCGCGACGCAAATCACCTCTATTTCTACACCGAATACCACCATATCATCGTCGATGGAACGTCAATACAGCTGATGATTGGCGACATTGAAAAAGCTTACAAGGGGCTTGAGTTGGAACGGGAAGGCATGACTCTGGCTGAAGCGGCTGAAGCAGAAGCCGCCGAACGACAGACACCGGCATTCGGCGAAGCGAAGGCATGGTTCGCCCAGCACTTTGATTGCGGAGACGTGTACTCGCCGCTCATACCGGACGTGGATACTGGTCAGACCGTCACACCACAGCAAGATACCGAGGTTCACCTCCTGCGTGCACTCGGCACAAGCATGGAGCGCATCGACGCCTTCTGCCAGGCAAACGGCATCTTCAAGAGTACCTTGTTCACTTCGGCATTCGCCTTCCTCCTCGCAAAGTACAACAACGAACAGGAATCCCTGTTCACGAACATCTACAGCGGCAGGCAGAACAAGCTCTTGAGGCATACCGTCGGCATGTTCGTCAAGACGCTGCCTTCCTATGCTAAGTTCACAAGCGACACCTCGGTGCTCGACTTCCTCAGGGCGGGGCAGGAGCAGATGACGGGTTGCCGTCAGCATGAAACCTACGCATACAGCGACCTCGTGAACGACCTCGGCCTGCAGTCGGCAACGGCATTCGCCTGGCATGGGGAGATGTTCAACAACCCCACCTTCGACGGCAAGCCGATGACGACGCTCATCTTGGTGAACAACACCCGCGATGTGCCCATCTACATAAAGACATACGTGAGCAATGGGCAATGCTGCATCGAAGCGGAATACAATTCCCTGCAGTATTCCGAGGCATTTGTGGAGCAGTTTATGGAGAGTTATGATGCCGTGATGGAAGGCTTCCTCGCCAAGGAATACCTGCGCGACATATCCATTATCAATGCGGAGCAGGCTAAGTTGCTCGACACCTTTAATGAAACAGACGAGCCATACGACGATAGTCAGACGATTGTCTCGCTGTTCCGGCATCAAGCACAAAGCGTGCCTGACAAGATTGCCGTGACGTTCCGGGAGAATCGATACACTTATAGCGAGGTGGACGCACTCAGCGACCGCATTGCAGGCTATATTAACGATGTGGGTTTGGGCTTGGAAGATGTCGTTGCAATACTGATTCCTCGGTGCGAATGGATGGCCATCGCATCCCTCGGCGTACTGAAAGCAGGCTGTGCTTTCCAGCCGCTTGACCCAAGTTACCCGAAGGAACGACTGAACTTCATGGTGCAGGACACCAAGGCACGCTTGCTGATTGCTGACGAAGACCTACTTCCGATAATGGACGAGTACAAGGGCGACGTACTGCTCACGAAGGACCTTAAAGACCTTAAGGACCTTAAAGACCTTAAAGTCACCCCGAAGCCCGACAGCCTCTTTACCCTGATTTACACCAGCGGCTCAACCGGCGTGCCCAAGGGAGGCATGTCCGAGCATCGCAATTGGGTAGCGTTTTGCCACATGCATCAACAGACCCTCCACATCGACGCCCAGAGTCGTGTGGCTGCTTATGCCAGCTTTGGCTTCGATGCCTCACCCATGGAAATCTTCTCTGCGCTGACTATTGGAGCAGAACTCTACATCATACCAGAAGAGCTGCGACTCGACCTGATTGCCCTGAGCGACTACTTTGAGGCAAATGGCATCACCCACACATTCATGACGACACAGGTGGCCTACCAGTTTGCCACCAGCATCGAGAACCACTCCCTGCAAGTGCTGATGACAGGCGGCGAGAAGTTGCCTTCCCTGACACCGCCCACGACATTCAGCCTCACCAATGGCTATGGTCCGTCGGAAACAATATGTTATGTCACCAACTATTGGGTGAAGGAGCAGAAGCAGAACATTCCTATTGGAAAAGCTGTCCAGAACTGCAAGCTCTACATCGTTGACAAGGAAGGCTTCCGCTTGCCCGCAGGAGCCTGCGGCGAGCTGTGGGTGGCTGGCCCGCAAGTGACGCGCGGCTATCTGAACCGTCCCGAGAAGACGGCTGAGGTGTATGTCAGCAACCCGTTTACTGATGAGCCTAAGTACAACCGCATCTATAAGACTGGCGACATTGTTCGCTATTTGCCCGATGGCAACATTGAGTTCGTTGGCAGAAGGGACGGGCAGGTGAAGATTCGCGGCTTCCGCATCGAGCTGAAGGAAGTCGAGTCCATCATCCGCGAGTTCCCCGGCATCAAGGATGCCACCGTGCAGGCCTTCGACATGGAAGGCGAAGGGACTGGCAAGTACATTGCTGCTTATATCGTCAGCGACGAGAAGATAGACATCGAAGCACTCAACAATTTCATCCTCGAAGAGAAGCCGCCATACATGGTGCCTGCTGTCACGATGCAGATCGACGCCATACCTCTCAACCAGAACCAGAAGGTCAACAAGCGTGCCCTGCCTAAACCGGAGAAGAAGGTTGAGGTTGTTGAGGCAGTCAATGCGCCGATGAATGTGCTCGAACAAGAGTTGTTCGACATGATAGCAGGCATCGTAAACAACAAAGACTTCGGCATCACGACAATCCTCGGCTATGCCGGACTCACTTCCATCTCAGCTATCAGACTTGCGGTACTCATCAACAAACGCTACGATGTGGCGCTCGACGCCAAGTCACTCGTCAAGACAGGTACGCTGCAAAGCATCGAGAATGAAATCCTGAAGAGCCTGATGCAGCCAGGAGCAACCCATTCAACCTCTTCGACACAGGAAGCCCAAGCAGTCGAACTCCATAAGGTTCCCTTGAGCTATGCCCAGACAGGTGTCTATGTGGATTGCATGAAGAACCCCACCTCGACTATCTACAATATACCGCTGAAGATAGCGTTCCCACTCACGACCGATGTCCAGGCTCTTGCCGCAGCCCTGAGGACATTTGTGCAGGCTCATCCGGAGCTGAGCATACACTTCGAGACAGAGAACACCGAGATTACTCAGGTGCAGGACCTGGAGCAGACGATCGACATCCCATTGACGGAGATGAGCGAGGACGAGTTGTCAAACTATAAGTTGGAGTTCGTAAGGCCCTTCAACCTGAACAAAGGACCTTTGTACAGGCTGGAGATTGTGAAGACATCGCAGAAGGTCTATCTGCTCACGGACTTCCATCATCTCGTGTTCGACGGCGGTTCTTACGACATCTTCCTCCGTCAGTTGTGCGACTTGATGAATGGTGGCGAGATAGAACCCGAGGTTATGAGCTATGCCTCCTTCGTCGTGGCAGAGAAGGAGGCAGAGAAAGGTGCTGACTATGCCGCTGCACGCGACTACTTCCAGAGTCGCTTGGGGGCCGTCGAAGGACCGACTGAGATTCCGTCTGACTTGACGAACCCGCATGACCAGGGCGTCATCGGAGTGGCCTCTTCTGCCATCGACATGGATGCCGTCAGCGACTTCTGCCGCAAGCATCAGGTCACGCCGGCTCACCTCACATTGGCTGCCGTGTTCTATGCCCTGTCGCGCTTCTCCAACAACGAGCGCTTGTGCATCACCACAATCAGCGGCGGTCGCAGCAACCTAAGCATTCAAGGCACGATAGGCATGTTCGTCAACACGCTTGCACTCAGCGCCAACATCGGTTCACAAAGCGTAATGGAGTTCATACGGGAGACGAGCGAGGACTTCGACACGACGCTCACTCACGAGAACTATCCTTTTGCCCAGATTGCTTCGGACTACGACCTGACTGCCGAAATCATGTTCGCCTATCAGCTTGGGCTGTTTACTGACTACAAGTGTCAGGGCACATCGCTGGAGATGGAGAACCTCGAGCTGAATGTGCCAAAGTTCCGCATTGCGTTTTACATCAGGGAATTCAATGGCGAGAACTGCGTGTACATAGAATATGACGATGGTCGATACTCCCAAAGCCTGATGCAAAGCCTGGCCGAGGCAGTGAGCTTGGCTGTTGCCGCCTTTATGCGTCAGCCCGATGCGCCTTTGCTGAGTGTGTCTTTGCTGAGCGACGAGCAAGAGGCTCTGCTGGATAGTTTCAACCAAACGGATGTTGACTACGACGCCTCGCAGACCATCGTTTCGCTCTTTGCCAAGCAGGCAAGGTTTGTGCCGGACAACATAGCCGTCGTCTATAAGGACAAACATTATACATATAAAGAGGTAGATGAGATAAGCGACCGCATCGCTGCTTATGTTGCTTCTAAGGGTTTGAAGGCGGAGGATGTGGTGTCCGTGCTCATTCCCCGTTGCGAGTGGATGGCGATAGCGTCACTGGGCATTCTGAAAGCCGGTTGTGCTTACCAGCCGCTCGACCCCAGCTATCCCAAGGAGCGCTTGAACTTCATGATGCAGGACGCAGCAGCCAAGCTGCTCATTGCTGATGAGGAGTTGCGCGACATTGTGGACGAGTACAAGGGCGAAGTGTTGCTGACGAAGGACTTTAATGACCTTAAAGACCTTAAGGACTTTAACGACCTTAAAGACACCACGACACCCGACAGCCTCTTCATCCTTCTGTACACCTCCGGCTCTACCGGCGTGCCCAAGGGATGCCAGCTGACGCACGGCAACCTGGTCGCTTTCTGTCATTGGTATCAACGTTACTACGGGCTTACTCCTGAGTGTCATGTGGCAGCGTATGCCAGCTATGGCTTCGATGCCTGCATGATGGACATGTATCCCGCCCTTACTTGTGGCGCTACGGTCTATATCATAGGCGAGGACATCCGCCTGAACCTGCCTGACCTTAACGACTATTTCAACGCCAACAACATCACCCACTCGTTCATCACGACACAGGTGGGCTATCAGTTTGCCACGAATGTCGATAACCATTCGCTGCGCCACTTCTCTGTCGGTGGCGAGAAACTCTCGGCGCTCAACCCGCCAAAGAACTATGTGATGCACAACGGCTATGGTCCCACGGAGTGTACCATCTTCACGACGACCTATCCGCTGAAGGAGTACGAGGCAGACATCCCCATCGGCAAACCGCTCGACAACATGCGCCTTTACATTGTTGACCCGCAGTTCCACCGCTTGCCGATTGGTGCTGCAGGCGAGCTTTGGGTTTCAGGACCTCAGGTGAGCCGTGGCTATCTGAACCGTCCGGAGAAGACTGCAGAGACCTACATCGAGAATCCTTTCACGACGGAAGAGAAGTATGCCCGCGTCTATCGTACCGGCGACATTGTGCGTTACTTGCCGGACGGCAACATACAGTTCGTTGGTCGTCGCGACGGACAGGTGAAGATTCGCGGCTTCCGCATCGAACTTAAGGAGGTTGAGGCTGTCATTCGTCAGTTCCCGGGCATCAAGGATGCTACCGTCCAGGCCTTCGACTACGAGAATGGTGGCAAGTACATCGCTGCCTACATCGTCAGCGACGAGCAGATTGACATCAAGGCTCTGGGCCAGTTCATCCTCTCGCAGAAGCCGCCATACATGGTGCCGGCTGCCACTATGCAGATCGACGCCATACCGCTCAACCAGAACCAGAAGGTGAACCGAAAGGCGCTGCCTGCCCCCGTGATTCAGGCATCCGACCGTGAATACGTGGAGCCAAGCAACGAGCAGGAGCGCATGTTTGCCAAGATCTTCGGAGATATCCTGCAGATGGACAAGGTGGGAGCCACCGACAACTTCTTCGACCTTGGCGGCACGTCGCTTATGGTAACGCGTGTCATCATCGAATGCGACAAGGCGGGGCTGCACGTGGCATACGGCGACATCTTTGCCAACCCGACGCCTCGCCTGCTGGCTCGCTTCCTTTCGGGCGACACGGCAGAGGAGAGTTTCGACGAGATAACAGGCTTCGACTACACGGCCATCAACAACTTGCTGCAGAAGAACACCATCAACGCCTTCAAGCGCGGGGAGCGTCAGGAGTTGGGAAACGTCTTGTTGACCGGCGCAACAGGCTATCTCGGCATCCACGTCCTGCGTGAGTTGATTGATTCCGACGCCCCGAGCATCTATTGTCTGGTGCGTGGCGAGACGGTGGAGAAAGCCGAGAGCCGCCTCCGCACGTTGCTCTTCTACTACTTCGCCGATGCTTTCAAGGATCTTTTCGGTAAGAGGTTGCATGTCATCCTGGGCGACGTGACCGAAGACTTAACGGCAAAACTCTCAATGGTCAATGGTCAATGTTCAATGGTCAATGTTCAATTGACGACGGTCATCAACTGTGCCGCCAACGTGAAGCACTTCTCGAAGGGCACCGACATTGAGGACGTGAACATCGGAGGCGCGCGTCGTTGCGTCGAGTTCTGCCTGAAGACGGGCGCCCGACTTGTCCATGTCTCCACGACCAGCGTGGGCGGAACCTCCATCAACGGCTATCCGGCAGCCGATGTCCGCTTGAGCGAGCAGAGCCTCTACTTCGGACAGTACCTGGGCAACCAGTACACGTACTCCAAGTTCATGGCCGACCGCATCATCCTCGACGCGGTTGCCCTGCACGGACTCAACGCCAAGATTATGCGCGTGGGCAACCTTGCAGCCCGAAGCACCGATGGTGAGTTCCAGGTTAACTTCCAGTCGAACAGCTACATGGGCCGCATACGTGTCTATAACATGCTTGGCTGCTGCCCGTACGCAGACTATGACGCGCTCGCCGAGTTCTCGCCAATCAACGAGACGGCACGTGCCATCGTACTGCTCGCATCGACGCCCAAGGAGTGTGTCGTCTTCCATCCTTACAACAATCACGTCGAGTTGATGGGCGACATCCTTACCCAACTCGGCAAGATTACCGGCGGTATCCGGTTCGTTGACCCGCAGGAGTTCGAGGACGTGATGGAGGAAGCGAAGAGCGACCCGCAGAAGGCAAAGGCGCTGTCCAGTATGTTGGCATACAAGGACATGGCCCACGGACAGAAATCTGCCATGGTGGACCGCCAAAACAACTACACCTCGGAGGTTCTCCATCGCTTGGGCTTCTACTGGAGCACCACGTCGCAGGACTACATCGAACGCATGCTGACCGCCATCGCAGGCTTCGGCTTCTTCGAATAAGGAATGGAACGGGTATAAACCAAGAGTGGCGTCATAATACACTCAATATAATAAAACAACAGATTTCACGAATTTAACGGATTTAGCAACGCTGGCAATCAGTCATTTAGATAATCCGTAAAATCCGTGGAATCCGTTGTCGTTTAGAATGAGCACTCTTCTTAGTTGTTCATTTAGGCACGTTATAATCTGCCTCACTCGTAGTGGCGGATTCTGACGTCGATGCCTTCGGACTTCAGTTCTGCAGGGAGATTCGAGACGTCTGTCTGCCCGTAGTGGTAGGGGAAGAGCACTTTAGGCTTGATAATTTTAGCGGCCTTGACCACTTGCTCCGTTGTCATCGTGTAAGGCTGGTTGCAGGGCAGGAACGCGATGTCGATGTCCTTGATGCCTTCCATCTCGGGAATGTCCTCCGTGTCGCCAGCGATGTAGATTCGCAGGCCGTCGAGGGTGAGGATATAACCATTGTCGCGATCCTTCGGATGGAACTTCTCGCGACCTTCCGTTGTGTTGTATGCGGGCACAGCCTCCACGCTGAACTTCTTGGAAATCTGCATCTTGTCGCCGTTCTTCATAGCCTTCCCTTGTCCGTACATCTCGGCACAACGCCCGTTCAGGATAACCTGAGTTTTCTTCCCAGAGAGGAGTTTGAGCGCCTGCTCATCGTAGTGGTCGCCGTGTTCGTGTGTCACGAAAATGAAGTCAGCCTTGGGGAAGGCAGCGTAATCCACGGTTCGGTCGCGAAGCTTGCTGACCGGATCGATTTCTATCTCCTTCCCGTCGAACTCGATACGAATGCTGGCATGCATCAGGGCATGCATCTTGACGGTCTTTCCGCCCTTCGTCTGGAACTCGTCAACCTCGTAATTCTGCTGAGCGCAGGCTGCCGTGAAGCCCAACGTGGCCAGCAGGCAAGTAAGAATCTTCTTCATGAGAAAGCTGTTTTGATGTGGTAAATTCGTGACAAAGATAGCGAATAGTTTTGAATTAGCCGTGCCTCGCCACCGATTTTTTGCTGCCGAACTGCTAAATTCGACCTTGAACGCAACCCGACTCGACAGGTCACATTCATTGCACGTACATGTATATGCAATTGCAGATACATGTACATGCAATTGCATATACATGTACGTGCAACGAACTTAACTGGTGAAGTCAGGCGATGCGACCTGTTTCATTCCCTCTTCTTGGGTGTCTTCTGGAACTTATAGA
>ONSR01000033.1 GCA_900320565.1 uncultured Prevotellaceae bacterium | reverse complement strand
CTTGGCACTGGCGACTCCTTCTCTGGCCTGCAAAGCGCACAGACGGCAGACGAGTTCTAAAAACACCTCTACCTGTTTGGCCAAAGAGGTACACCGATTTTATCAAAGAGGTACACCGATTTCATCAAAGAGGTACACCGATTTCATCAAAGAGGTACACCTCTAAAACAAACGAAGCGTACTCTTCTAATCCGAAGGGCACGCTTCTTTTGTTATCATGGAGCCTGAGGCAAGGGTTAATCCTCGGGCTTCATATTGGTATAGACGGTCTGCACGTCGTCGAACTCCTCGAGCTTCTCCACCATCTTGTTGATGGTCTCGCGCTGTTCGGGCGTCACGTCCTTCAGGTCGTTGGGGATGTAGGTGAACTCACCGCCTACGTCCTCGAAGCCGTCTGCCTCAAGCTTCTTCTGGATAGCATTGAAACTGGTCGGTTCGCCGTAGATGGTGATGGTGGTCACGTCCTTCTCCTCGTCATATTCCTCGTCGTACTCTTCCTCCACGCCACAGTCAATCATGTCGAGGATGAAGTCGTCCATATCCATGCCGTCCTTCTTCTTGAAGGTGAACACGCACTTGTGGTCGAAGAGGAATGCCAGTGAACCCGTCGTTCCCATGTTGCCGGAGAACTTATTGAAGATGCTGCGGACGTCGGCCACGGTGCGGGTCGTGTTGTCGGTCAGTGTATCCACGAAGATGGCGATGCCGTGAGGGCCGTATCCTTCATAGGTAACAGACTTGTAATCACTCTGATCCTTACCCATAGCGTTCTTGATGGCGCGCTCGATGTTGTCCTTCGGCATGTTCTCACGCTTGCAGACAGCGATGACGCTACGCAGTGCCGGGTTGTTCTCAGGTTCGGGACCGCCAGCCTTCACGGCAATGGCAATCTGCTTGCCCAGGCGGGTGAATGTCTTGGCCATGTGGCCCCATCTCTTCAGTTTGGTTGCTTTGCGGTATTCAAATGCTCTTCCCATAATGACATTTACTATTTACAATTTATCTACTATTTAATCATTTACAAATTATTCCCTCTAAAGGGGGTTAGGGGGTCACCTCAGCTCAGCACCAAGCTGTTGCTTGAGGTTATTGATGAGTTTCTGCATGATGGCGTCGATTTGCTTGTCGCCCATCGTCTTCTCGTTGTCTTGCAGGATGAAGTTCACAGCATAGGACTTCTTGCCTTCGGGCAAGTTCTTGCCTTCATAGACATCGAAGAGCTTGACTGCCTTGAGCAGCTTCTTCTCTGTTTGATAGGCAATGCGTTCCACTTCGCCGAAAGGCACATTGCTGTCGAGCAGCAGAGCAAGGTCGCGGCTGACTGCTGGGAACTTGCTTATCTCTGTATAGGTGACGTTCTGATTCTTGATGATGCGCAGGATTTGGTTCCAGCGGATGTCGGCGAAATAGACAGGAGAATCGATGTCGAATGCCTTTGTAAGCTTGTTCGAAACGATACCCATCTCTGCGAGCACCTTGCCGCCTCTGTTCTCGATGCAGATGCTTGCACTATAGATGTCGCTCTTGCCTTCGCTAAACACAAGCATTCCAAAGGGAACACCAAGACGGGTGAAGATGTTCATCACGTATGCCTTGAGCTGGGCGAACGAACTGTCTTCGTCGGGATGAGCCCAGCTGCCACGCACACGCTTGCCCGTCAGCCAAAGTCCGAGGTGATAGTCCTCGCTGTACGCATCGAGCACATGCTTGATGACCTCAGGGTCGCGACTGCTGCTCACGCCGGGAATGATGTCCGGACACTTCTTCTCTGCCTGGAAACGATAGCAGTTGCCGTACTCGAAGAAACGCAGGTCTGTGTTGCGATAACTGATGTTGCGGGCAATACTTTCCAGTCCTCCAAAGAGGAGAGTCTGGCGAAGCACATTGAGGTCTTGGCTGAGCGGATTGAGAAGCTTCACAGACTCCTCGCTCTTGTAAGACTCCAAGCCGTCGTAATATGCGCCACGCTGGAGACTGTTATTGAGGATTTCACGGAAGCCACCACCAACGAGCTGTTCTGCAATAATGTTCTGCAACTTATGGCTCGTATCGTGAATCGTCTTGGTGGTCAGGCTGTTCTTGAGCGTGGTCGGTATCTCTACATTATTATATCCGTAGATGCGAAGGATGTCCTCCACAACATCGCAAGGACGCTGCACATCCACTCTGTAAGCGGGAACCGTGAGTTCCAGACCTTCGGCACTTTCCTTATCAATCTTCATCTCGAGGCTCGTCACGATGCTCTTGATGGTTTCCTCGGGAATATGCTTGCCGATGAGGGTATCTACGTAGTCGTATTTCAAAGAAACCTTGAAGTCAGGCAGCTCTTTTGGATGCACATCCACAATCTGCATGCTGACCTTCGCACCTGCCAGTTCCTTTGCAAGGATGGCTGCCTGCTTGATGGCATACACCTGACCGTTGGGGTCGATGCCACGTTCGAAGCGGAAGCTTGCATCTGTGCTGAGTCCATGACGGCGTGCACTCTTGCGAATGCTGGTCGGATTGAAGTAGGCACTCTCCAAGAGAACATTGGTCGTGGTGTCGTATGTACCACTACCCTTTCCACCAAACACGCCAGCAATACACATCGGCTCCTTCGCGTTGCAGATAGCAAGGTCTTGATTCGAGAGCTTATGCTCCACGCCATCGAGCGTTACGAATGGTGTACCTTCAGGCAAAGTCTTGACGATTACCTGTTTGCCTTCAATCATATCTGCGTCGAAGCAATGCAGAGGCTGTCCATAAGCCATCATGATGAAGTTCGTGATGTCCACAATATTGTTGATGGGACGCAGACCTATCGTGCGAAGCTTGTTCTGAAGCCAGTCTGGGCTCTCCTTCACCTCGCAACCCGTCAAAGTAACGCCGACATAACGAGGACAGAGGTTCGGGTCGTCGATGGTGATGCTGATGGGCAGCGACTCGTCGTCCACCTTGAACTTCTCGCAGTCGGGACGATGCAGGCTGGTCTTGTAGCCGTTCTGAACGAGCCAGGCATAGAGGTCGCGAGCCACACCATAATGGCTGCAAGCGTCTGCTCTGTTGGGCGTAATATCGACTTCGATGAGCCAATCGCTCTCAACGTGATAGTATTCAGCTGCAGGCGTGCCGACCTTAGCCTCCTGAGGAAGCACGATGATGCCGCTGTGGTCGTTTCCGATGCCAATCTCATCCTCTGCACAAAGCATGCCGAAGCTCTCCACACCACGCAGTTTGCTGCGCTTGATGGTGAAGCACTCATCGCCGTCATAGAGCCTGGTGCCAACTACGGCAGCAATAACCTTCTGACCGGCTGCAACGTTTGGAGCACCACAGACAATCTGCAGAGGCTCGCCTTCGCCCACGTTAACGGTGCAAACGTGCATGTGGTCGCTATTTGGATGAGGCTCGCAAGTCAGCACTTCAGCCACATAAAGACCTTCCAAACCGCCTTTAATGGTCTGTACTTCTTCCACACTATCCACCTCGAGACCTGCACTCGTCAGAGCATCAGCAACCTCCTGAGCAGTCAGGGTCGTATCGACATATTCCTTAAGCCATTTGTATGAAATGTTCATTGCTTCTTTACCTTATTATTTATAAATCGCGTGCAAAGGTACAAAAAAAATAAGAATGAAGAATGAAGAATAAAGAATTATTTTGAACTTCGCGCGCCTTTTTTTCCACATTCCCCCAATCAAGTCGCTAAACTTAACGTGCCATGTTGGCAAACTTAACGTGTTAAGTTGAGCAATTTAACGTGCCATGTTTGTAAATTATGCGTGTGAATATGAATATGCTGTGCGATGTGCATCCTAATTATAATATAAGGATGCACAAGCGCACATGCACAAATATTTCCTGGCAAGCATGATGGTCTCTCTCTTATTGTTTTTATCGATACAACTTCGACATCTTGACGCTGCCGTCTTCGTAGATGACCTTGCGAATCACGCATTTACCATTTAACCATTTGCTATTCACCATTTGACCCGCCAGATTGTAGTACTGAATGGCTCGAACCTTGTCGGACGAGGCAAAAACGGGCTTTATCTCGTCTATGATATCCTGACTCGAGAACCAAAGCGGATAGGGATTCTGTACTGTGCCCAACTGCTTGCAGGCTTGGAAAACGACATAGCCAGCCGAATGATAGACCTCGCCTTCGCTATCGAGCAAACGGAAGACAAGCTGGTCTGGTCCTTCGCCATGAATGTTCATATAGAGCAAGTCGCCATCCAAGACTCCGATGCCTCGCAGGGTATCACCACAGAAGGCTCCGACATAATACGTGCCGTCGAGCGAGACCCCGTCATCTGCTTCCACACGAGCCACCAAGGTCATCACATCGGGATAAGCATGGAGGTATTTACCATTTGACCATTCACCATTTACCATTTCATCTGCCGAAGTCGCTTCTGCTGGGGCATAACGACGTTTACGGGCACTCGGAGAACTGAGGCTCTGCCAGCAGAATGTTTGTGGCTGAGCAGCATAGAAGAGATATGACTGCCCTGGGCTGAGAGCCTTCAGCGAGCCGTTCCAGCGTCCGTTCTCGTAGGTGGCGAAGGCATCAAGACCAACAATCTTGTCATCTTCATGCGGGTCGTAATCAGCAAGCGCAGCCTGCAAAATAGTGGGACTATAGAGAGGACAGCCAATCCAGTTCCAACCTGCTTGCAAGACGACAGGGGTGTTGACGTCATAAATCGGTCCTCGAAGCGTGACAGAAGCATCCTTTTGCATCCTGATCTTGTAACCCTTCGCAGCCTCGAGAGCGCTAAGTGTCCCTTGCCAGCCATTCTCCTCGCTGAACAAGAGGCTCTGTGTTTGTCCACGCAACTGGAGAGCATCAGTCAGGAAACGGCTCTTATCTACGCTCTCTGCCATATTGTGCGAGGTCCAGTTCCAACCTTCAGCAAGATCGATTGTGATGGTTCTGTCTGGTCCCAGCCAGTCGTCATCAGTAAGAAGGCTGAAGTCAGACAGCCCCAACTTGTTGGACTTGTTGATAGTGGGCTGGTTCAGAACGATTGACATATTGGCTCCGTCTGGATACCTGCCGAAGGTATTGTACCCATCGAGGGTAAGGTATTCCAGGCAGTCTGCCCATGAGCCATCGGCAGCTTGTATGCAAACGCGTGCTCCATCGGCATTCGCGAGCTTGAAGGGAGCGTGGAGCTGGCTGATGGGCTCCAGCTTGTCGCACCAGATTATCTGAGTGCCATGAGCCGGAACAATGCCCGAACTCAGCTGGAACTTCTGTGGGTCGCTGGAATCGTCGCTGAAGTAAATGCCTTCGAGGGAAATGTCTTGGTCCGTCGTATTATAGATTTCAACCCAATCGGACTTCCTGCCATAATCGTTTATGCTTATCCTTCCGACCACATCGACCTCGTTGATTCGCAAAGGCGAAGCACCCGCAGCCCAACGTTGACGCTCGTCCGTAATCGGGACATACATAGCTTTCAGAGCAACACGACTGTCTGCACTGTATTTCTCCATGAGGTCAAAACTCTCGCTCGCTGAGGCAAACCTAATCTCATTACCAACGAGCATCAGGTTTCCTTCGAACCAAATGTCGCTGCTGGTTCCATGACAGTTCTTCACTTCGACAGCTATCTGGTTCTCGCCAAGCAGCAGATATTCGTGAGGAATCACAAAGCTGCCAACGTAAGGATTCTGCCCTTCAACGTGCCCTCCTTGAGTAAAGTCTGAATACGACGAACCGCTGGTAACATAATACCCGCCAACCTCGTGTCCGTTGACGTAAAGCATCATGCCATCATCCACCTGATAGTTGAAGGAAAGGATGTCGCCATCTGCAAGCGGAGAATCGAGATGGAAAGTCTTGCGGAAGTAGTAAGTAGGACGCCTGGCGTCGGAACCTGGATCGAGTTTCGTGGCAGAGTTCTCCTGCATGAAGTAGCCCTCTTTAGCAAAGCCAAATGGAGCAGTCCCTGTTTGCCAGCCATTTGCAGACTCATCGAAAGAAAGAGCCTTCCAGTCGAAGCCATCCATCGAGCCTTGGTCGTAGTACACCCATTCGGACTCATTCGGAACAAGTGCCGTGCTGATGACGTCCGAACTCTCCAACATCCAGCCATTAAAGGTATAACCTGCAGGAGCTTTGGCTGAAAGCGTTATGGGCTGACCATTGTAGGAGAAGAGATAGCCCTCGAACTTGCCTGTAGGAATCTCTTGTCCATTCACTGAGAGTCGCGCTTCAGGAATGTTTGAGGAGATGTTTGCAAAGAGGCCATAATTGATTCCATAATAGTTCTTGAGGGTGGTGATGCGTGCTCCATTATGTGCAGAACGGACGGTACTTATCAATCCTGTATTCGAGCTGGAGCCTTCGAACGACAAAGCTGGATTGATGTTCTGATAAATCTCTCGCACAATCTCCTCACAACGAGCGGGCTCAAAGATGCTGCCATCCACGATACAATAAGCATCCATGAACTGGCGACGGAATGGGTCGTAAGTCATCAAGTTGCGGAAGAGGTCGTCAACATTTGCACCACCACTTGTATTCATCAGCTGTTCCAGCATATTGGAGCTTCCAAAGGCAGAATCGAGGTCGAAGAGGACGAAGTGGAACTTGCCGTCTGTTCGACTGCGGAAGCCCTTCACGTTGTTCGTGTTCGTTATCCAATCCGAAGGACCAATGAAGCAATCCAGAGCCATATAGTTCACGTATTCGTCAATGTCGAGAAGGTCGCAAATCTGGCTGTACGTTTCCTCCGACTTGTTTTGAACCAGTTTCTTGGCCAGATTCTGAAGTTGCAGCCAAGTTTGGTCATCACCCAACTTCTGATTGTACTTGGCATTACTCAAGTCGAACTGGTCCATATCGTCGAAGTCAATGCCGTAGTTGCTGAGGGCAAAGTGCTTGTTATTGCTTTCGCGAATGTTGAGCATTCCGTAATAATAGCCGTTCAGGAAGACGTGAGCTGGCTGATAGTCTTGGCAATCAACATAGAAGCCACTCTTGATTACCATCATCTGTATGGCTGGGTCTTTGATGCGAGCAAAGGTATCGTTACCACCATTGCGAACCTGCCAGCAACGATACTTATTATATGGCTTCGAAGGGAAGACGGGATAACTAATCGCATTCACGCCTTCGTACTTCTTATCTGTCTTCAGGCGGAACGAACTCCTTGCCTCCCAGGTTCTTCCATCAACGGTTGCGCCACCATAAGCCCGCGTATAGCCTCCACAAATCTCAAGGTCCATCTCTTGGTTCAGCACCAAAGAATAGCTGCTGTTGCCATTCTCGTCCTTAATGGGAACCAGATACTCCATGTTTACTGGCCGCTCCCAATCCATATTCCAATTGCAGGCACTGCTCTGACCATTGCCGCTCATTCCGTTGGTACCCTTAATGAAGACGCCAACTTTGTCGTCGAAGAAGTTCTTGGGTTCTGAGACAACAGAGAGAATCGGCAGGTAATAGTCGTGATTCTGATAGATGTAACTGCGTGTCACAACCCGACTTGGCAGATAACCTTCCTTCATGAAACATACGCGCAGAATCGTTGTGGAAGTAATCTCGAAGAGACCATTCGTACTTGTCTCGCCATTAGTGGCTGTAGGAGCACTTCCGTCCAAAGTGTAGCGCAAAGTATAGCCAGAAGGAATCCTCACTCGCGTCCAGAAACTCTCTGTGAAGACTTTGGAATCAATGGTGAAGGTGGGTTCTTCAAGACGAAACGTAGCAAAGGTGCTTTCGTTATTTGACTTGCTGGGCGAAGGTTCTCCTGTCCAGCTCCACTCTTCTGCCCCATCCATTGTGCGAGCCCAAGAACATCGGGCAATGCAAGGGGGATAGGAAACAGAGGAAATAACTATTCTGTCCGAGTTCAGAAGACTTATTGTGCCACCATCAGTATCCAACTTAAATGGGATTTGAGCTCTTGAGCCTGTGCCATAATTGCCTTCCGAATAGTGATGGCTGAACCAAAGCACTTTGAAGCCACCTGCAGGAACTTTTCCTATTGCTGCTGGCAATTTGTACTCATTTTTCCCATCTACCAGATAATGGTTACCTAGAGAAACAATCTGAGAAGAAGGATTATACAACTCAATCCAACTTCCGTAGCAATTGGCATTATCTAAATACTGGTCGAAGTTTGCGACCTGTATCTCGTTGATATACAGTTCGGGGGTTGCTGTGTCTTGTGCCCAAACAAAGGCAGGCAAGAACAGGAGAGAGAGGAGACAGCATATGTAGTTTTTCATCGTATCAGAGCACATAATCCATCCAAAGATACGATTATTTTCGAATACTTTAGGCAAAAGCCTAAAAAAAATCACTTAAGAACTATGGTAGTGATGGATTGCTTGGGCAAAACGATGCTAAGCGTGTTGGTTTTGAGCCTGAAACCATCCTTTACCACAGCCAAATCCTCGGAAGCCGAGGTGCGATAAACTTTTGCCTTTTTGAACTTGGATTTTTGAATCTGAATGTTGTGAGTCGTCTCTTCGCCTTCGTTCAAAAGTACCAGTGTTAATGTGTCGCGAGCTTCACTGATGGCGGCGAGGCATTGGGAACATTCTGTCTGAAGAATGTCGTAGCCTCGCTTGATGAAACGGCTGCACTGCTGGCGAACATAGTAGTTCTTGACCTTGCGGTAGAACTGCCTTTGGAAACTGCCGTTAATCACGCACCATTGGTCGCTGCGTTCCTCCATATATTGCCAGTCGAACCATGCTTCTGGCTGCAGATATCTGATGTCGTCGAAGAGGCGTTGAGCCATCTTCAGGTTGCCTTCGAGCCCCTTTCCACCAGAACCTGTTTCGCTCATCCAGAAGGGCTTCCCTGCTTCTAGAACCAGTGCAGAGAGGCGAATGCGCTGCTTCGTGTCGCCTTGATAGGTGTGGGTGTTCCATTGTCCGACAAGAGGCAAGACACCTGCTTGCTTATAAGCCTGAATAGCCTTGATGGAGTGCTCGACGCTGGTCTCGTCAGAAGCAGAAATGATGGAACTGAGCCCTGATGCTTCGAGGATGGGAGCAAGAACGCGAAGGAAAGCGATTTGCGAGGAGTAATCGAAGTGACAGCCTTCCTGCGAACCGTTCTGATACCAATAACTCGTGGCCGATTCGTTGAAGGGTTCCAGCGTCTTGAACTCGATGCCGTAAGCCTCTTTGTAGTGCTTGCAGACGTCCACGAGGTAATGTGCGAACTCCTCGTAGTATTCGGGCTTGAGGTTATCCTTGCTGCCATCTTTATTGCCTGCCACGCAACCACTATAAGTCATATAGTAAGGGCAGGAGTTGCTGAAGGCTTCGAACACTGCATCAGGGCGCTTCTCCTTGATTTTGAGCATTATCCTGCGTTGAGCAGAATCGCGCTCCCAATGATACTGGTCGCCTGTGAAGTCCTTAAAACCCTCCATTTCGGCTCGAAGGCCTTTGCCTTTGCCCATGTGATGAAGCTCGCAATTGCGATTCTGCGGGTCGTCTCCGCCCCCTATGTTGTAGCGGAAATGCGAGTAGTTGAGACCATCAGGACTGACCAGCCAATCGATGATTTCGTCCACCTTCTCATCGTCCCACTTGCCACATTGTCCTGCCCACCAGCAAAGTGATACGCCCCAGCCGTCCCAATGCTGAACGACTTGCTCGGGATTGACAGAATAGCTTTCTGCTTTCACGAAAGTTGTCATCAGACAACATACCAATACTATAATAACTCTCTTCATCAATTAAATTGCTTTCTTGCTGCAAATTTATAAATTATTATGAACTATGAATTATGAATTATGAATTATTTTATATCTTTGCACCAAATTACTAACCCCAAACTAAAACTAACGATGAAAAGGTTATTATCACTCACCACGTTTTTATTACTCACGATTTTTGCTTCGGCTCAACGTGCCAGCTACGACATCATCCCTATGCCCAAAGAGGTGAAGGTGGACACAACGCAGCTGTTTACCCTGACAAGCAGCATGGGTATTGCTTTCGACCAGAACAATGCCGAGTGCACGCGAATTGCGCAGTTCCTGAAGGAATGGGTGAAGGAAGCTACTGGAATCGAGTTACAGCAGACGCCTGCAAATGCCAAATCGCCCATCCGCTTCTCGCTTATCGCTCCTGCGAAGAAGAGCAAAAGGGACAAGAAGCCCGTCGCACTTACGGAGCAGCAGGAAGAGAGCTACACCTTGAAAGTGGACAAGGACGGCATTCTCGTTACTGCCTACAAGCCTGTTGGGCTGTTCCGTGCTGCTCAGACACTTCGCAAAAGCCTGCCCGTCACGAAGGACGCCAAGAAGATTGAGTTCCCCGCTGTCACTATTACCGACCAGCCCCGTTTCGTCTATCGTGGCGTGATGCTCGACTGTGCCCGTCACTTCTTCTCTGTCGATTTCGTCAAGCAATACATCGACGTGATGGCGCTTCACGGCTGCAACCAGTTCCATTGGCATCTGACTGAAGATCAGGGCTGGCGCTTCGAAGTGAAGGCTCTGCCCGACCTTGCCGTGAAGGGTAGCGTGCGCGAGAAAACCGTCATTGGTCCCAGCCGTATGCGCATCTACGACAACATCCCTTACGGCGGCTACTACACTCAGGAAGAGTGTCGCGATGTGGTCAAGTATGCTGCTGAGCGTTACGTCAACATAGTGCCCGAAATCGATATGCCCGGACACATGCAGAGTGCTCTTCACGTCTTCCCGAACCTGGGTTGCACAGGCGGTCCGTACCCTGTGGCTCCATATTGGGGTGTGATGCGCGATGTGCTTTGTGGAGGCAATCCTGAGACGCTGACCTTCCTGAAGACTGTCTTCGGTGAGCTTTGCGACGTCTTCCCATCTCCCTACATCCACATTGGCGGCGACGAATGTCCGAAGGAGCGTTGGCAGAAGTGTCCCAAGTGTCAGGCAAAGATTAAGGAACTGGGCTTGACGACAGAGACTGTCAAGGTTGAAGGCGGCGACGACAGAGGCAGTCAGGACGGACGTAGTGCCGAGAACAAGCTCCAGTCTTACATTAACCACGAGATTGAGCAGTTCCTCGCATCTCGCGGAAGGAGCCTGATTGGCTGGGACGAGATTCTGGCAGGCGGACTGTCCGAGGGTGCCATCGTGATGTCTTGGCGCGGAACCAAAGGCGGAGTCGCAGCAGCCAAGCAGAAGCATCGCGTCATCATGAGCCCCAACGTCTTTGCCTACCTCGACCATCCGCAGCTGAAAGACTATGGCAAGCAGCCTCGCACGACCGACAGCTACATCGTCTCCTGCTCCAAGATTTACAGCTTCGAACCCCTTGTTCCTGAGGAACTGAGCGACGAGGAAGACGACTACATCCTTGGCTATCAGGGCAACCTCTGGACGGAGCAGGTGGCATATCCCGAGCACGCTCTCTATCAGTTGCTGCCCCGCTTGGCCAGCATGTGCGAAGTGCAGTGGTGCAAGCCCGAGCAGAAGGACTTCGAGGGTTGGAAGAGGCGTCTGCCGCAGCTGAAGAAGCTCTACGACAAGATGGGTCTCGTCTATTGCAACGAGGTGGAGTAAAGGCTAGCAACAAGCCAAAGTATTGAAGTTTCTAAAGGAAGCGGCACATCGTTCATGACGTTGTGCCGTTCTTTTTGTGCTGCCATGTTACTCGATTCCTGCAGAGATAATCGTTGCTGCATGGCGACAAAGCAATTGCTGCATCGCGATGCAGCAATCAACTTCACAAGAGAAGTCCGGCCTTTGCAAACTTGACAAGGCGGCATCTCACAGGAAATTCAATAAAAAATGCCCATTTCATCGAAAGAATTGGGCATTTTTAAGGGGGCAGTTACTTTACGATAAACCAGGGGTTGTGGAGGTCAGGTTTGTTATAAATAAGGGGTAAACCTGTCTTATAATCCAAGACTTGCTTGCCACAAGCGCGGCAAATGGCGTCACCAGCAGCAGTATCCCACTCCATTGTGGGGGCGAAACGCGGATAAACGTCGGCACTTCCTTCGGCCACAAGGCACATTTTCAGGCTGCTTCCCTTGCTCACAAGGTCAACATGGCGATTCAATTTGCGCAGTTTGCCGATGTATTCCTCCGTTTCAGGGTTCATATGCGAACGGCTGGCCACAACCTTGACTCCAACATGGTCGAGCAAAGCCTGTTGCGGCAGGGAATAGAAGGTAAGAGGTTCTCTTCTCTGGGTGACGGGGACATCAAGGTGGTCCAGATTTATCCCTTCCACTCGACGTGCTCCCCAACCTACGATTCCACCATAAACAGTACCAATTGCAGGCACAAAAATGATGCCGAGAATGGGATTTCCGTCTTCGATGAGGGCAATGTTGACCGTAAATTCGCCATTTCGCTTTATGAACTCCTTTGTGCCGTCCAAGGGATCAACAATCCAGAGACGATGCCAGTCCTCTCGCTCCTCGTATGGAATCTGAGCCCCTTCCTCGCTGAGAATGGGATATCCAGAGGGTTTCAGGCGCTCGACAATGCAGTCATGCGAAGCCTTATCGGCAAGCGTTAGCGGACTATTGTCGGCCTTCATCTCGATGCCAAAGTCCTGAGAGGGGTCGTTGTATATGCGCATGATTTCTCTGCCAGCATATACCGAAGTGTTAATCGCAAGGTCAAGAATGTTGAAAGTTTGCATATATTATAGCATTTTCAGAGCCAACTTGATGACGCGTTCAACCGGTGCATCAGGCTCGTCGGTTAGAATTTTCTGTACTACTTTATGGGTTGGAGCAGGACTGAATCCAAGCATCGAAAGGGCAGCAACGGCTTCGTCGAGAACCTCCTTATTGATGGGATTGTTACTCCCCCTAAGGGGGGGTGGGGGGGCTATTCCAAGGGAACCGATTTTGTCGTGAAGCTCGACGATGATACGCTGAGCCATCTTGGGGCCTACGCCCTTCACCGTCTTCAGCACCTTATCGTTGCCCTCGCTGATGATGCCAGCCAGTTCCTGAACGGTCAGGGAGGAGAGAATCACCCTGGCAATGCTTGCTCCGATGCCGCTCACGCTGGTCAGCAAGAGGAAGAGTTCGCGCTCGGCCTTCGTGCCAAAACCCCACAGCTGGTAGGCATCCTCGCGAATCGACTCGGTAATCCACAACTTGACTTCATCTTTTCCCTGAATGGCAGAGAAAGTATTGAGGGAGATATTCACGCCGTAGCCCACCCCATGACACTCGACAACTGCAAGCGCTGGAGTCAGCTCAGCAAGGTTTCCTTTTAGGTATTCAATCATGCTTTTTTCATTATTGCAGCGCAAAGGTACAAAAAAAAGAAAAAAAACAGGGAAAAGAGACTAAGAAATTAATAAAAAAAGCAATATATACAATAAAAGGACGCGTACACACGTTATATATAGACATGAGCGCGCGAAAAGTCATATTCGTTTTATCAGTTCTGCTAGGTATTAACTTACTTCTGGCATCAACTGTCAATGGGCAGGGCTCAAGCCTCAATAATCTGCCTGCTGACACAATCACGGATGGCAAGCCGCGCTATTCTGTCCGCAAGACTGGCACAGAAGACACCAAGAACCTTCGCAAGAAGACAGCCGACCTGAAAGACCCGGACAACCTGAAGACCGAAGTCATCTACGACGAAAAGGACAACACCTACACCATCGGAACCTCGCTGGGAGGCAGTGACGCAACCACTACAGGCAGAAGCACAGGAGGAGCCAGGAGCACAGGCAGAAGCACCAGCACAAGCAGGAATCCCAGCCGAAATCAAAGCACCTCTACCCCAAGCTCATCACAGACAGGAGCCGCAGGAGCCTCATCGGGAAGCCTCCTTCCGGGCCACTCTGGCTTCACACTTGGCACAGCCACCAGCTTCCTGAACGCGCCAGTCCTGATGACACCAGAAGAGTACCAGCAATGGTCTCTGCAAAACTCCATGCAACAATACTGGCGCCAAAAGAACGAAGAAGCCTTTGAGGCAGCAGGAAAGAACAAGTTCGACTTCACAGACATGCACTTCAGCCTCGGTCCTGCAGAGAAAATCTTCGGCCCCGGAGGTGTGCAAATCAAGACCCAAGGAAGCGCAGAAATCAAGATGGGCATCAACACGAAAAAGGTGAACAACCCTGCCCTCTCACCCTCACGACGCAAGACAGTCGGCTTCGACTTCGATGAAAAAATCAACCTGAGCCTCAACGGTAAAGTGGGCGACAAGGTCAACATGAACCTGAACTACAACACACAGGCCACCTTCGACTACGACGCACAAAACCTCAAACTCAAATACGACGGCAAAGAAGACGAAATCGTCAAACTCATCGAAGCCGGCAACGTATCCTTCCCCAGCAACATCAGCCTCGTACCAGGCGTAAGCAGCCTCTTCGGCCTTCGCACAGACGTGCAGTTCGGTAAACTCAAAATTCAGTCCGTAATCAGCCAAAAGAAGAGTGCCACCTCGAGCGCCAACAGTAAAGGCGGCTCACAAACCACCAACTTCGAGTTCAGCGCAACAAACTACGAAGAGAACCGACACTTCTTCCTCTCCCACTTCTTCCGCGAGAAGTACGACAAGAACATGGAGTCGCTGCCCACCATCTCGAGCGGCATCAACATCAAACGTGTCGAAATTTGGGTCACAAACAAAAGCGGCAGAACAGAAAACAACCGCAACATCATCGCCCTTGCAGACCTGGGCGAGTCAACCAACATCTACAACACAACCCTCTGGGCTAGCACAGGCATTGACGTCCCCAGCAACCGTTCCAATACAGAATACGATAGACTCGTCAATGACTATGCAGAAGCCCGAGACATCTCGCAAGCCACAACCATCCTCGACGGAATAGGAGGAGGCAACACGTTCCGCGGAAGCATAGACTACGAAAAACTGCAAGCAGCACGAAAACTGAACAGCAGCGAATACACCGTCAACAACGCCCTGGGCTACGTCAGCCTATCCAGTAACCTCCAAGTGGACGATGTCCTTGCCGTTGCCTACGAATACACCTACATGGGCACAACCTATCAAGTGGGCGAATTCGCAAGCGACCTCACAGACAACACCAAAGCACTCTTCGTAAAACTGTTGAAAGGCACATCAGGAAGCCCCAACCTGCCCACATGGCGACTGATGATGAAGAACGTCTATTACCTCGGCACACAGAAAGTGATGGCCGACAAGTTCCGACTCGACATCAAATACCAAAGCGACTCGACAGGCGTCTATCTCAGCTACTTGCCAGAAGAACGCTTCAAGAACACCATCCTCCTGAGAGCCCTCAACATGGACCGACTCGACGCCAAGAACAACCCACATCCCAACGGACAGTTCGACTTCGTGGAAGGCTACACCATCAGCAAAGGTCGCATCATCTTCCCCGTAACAGAACCCTTTGGCGAACACCTCGCAAAATGGATTGGAGACCCAGCCCTGGCCGACAAATACTGCTTCCGCGAACTCTACGACAGCACCAAAACCGTAGCAAAACAAATCTCCGAGCACGACAAGTTCCTCCTGACTGGCCGCTACAAAGGCAACAACGCAGGAGAGATTGACCTGGGCGTAACCAACATAGCTAAAGGCTCTGTCATAGTAACTGCAGGCGGAACAACACTCACGGAAAATGTCGATTATACCGTCGACTACAACATGGGCCGCGTCACCATCATCAATCAAAGCCTCATCGATTCAGGCACCAACATCAGCGCATCAGTAGAAAGCAACGACACCTACGGAATGCAGCGAAAGACAATGCTCGGCCTGAACCTCGACTATGAAATCAACAAGAACTTCACCGTAGGCGGCACCCTGATGTACCTGAGCGAACAACCGCTCACCTCAAAAGTCAACATGGGCAGTGAACCCCTGAAGAATACACTCTGGGGCTTCCACATCAGCTGGAAGAAAGAGAGCCAATGGCTGACAAACCTCATCGACAAACTGCCTCTCATTCAATGCACACAGCCCAGCTTCATCTCCTTCAATGGCGAGTTCGCACAACTCATTGCAGGACAAAACCACAGTGTGCAGGGAGATGCCTCATATCTCGACGACTTCGAAAGCAGCAGCATTAAGAACAGCTTAACCCAGCCCACCTACTGGAGCTTGGCAAGCACACCAAGCATGTTCGCCGAAAGCAAACTCATGAATGACGCCGCATACGGCTATAACCGAGCTTTGCTTGCATGGTACTACGTTGACCCCATCTTCACACGTCGAAGCAGCACACTCACACCCAGCCACATCAAAAGCGACCTGGACCAACTCTCCAGCCACTATGTGCGTGAGGTCTATGAACGTGAACTCTACCCCCAGAAGTCACAAAACACCTACACAAGCGTAACTGGACTCAATGTCCTGAACCTGGCATTCTATCCAAAAGAACGTGGCGCCTACAACCTCTCAACCGATGTTGACCAGGAAGGACACCTCAAACACCCGCAAGAGACATGGGGCGGCATGATGCGCAAACTCGACAACACAGACTTCGAAGCCCAGAACATCGAATACATCGAGTTCTGGATGATGGACCCCTTCATCTACAAACGCGACCTCCCAGGCAATCATGGCGGCGACCTTTACTTCAACCTCGGTGAAGTGTCGGAAGACATCCTCAAGGACGGAAAGAAGTACTTCGAGAGCGGAATGCCTGTCGATGGAAATCCACAGTACTACACCGAAGGCTATTGGGGCCGTATTCCCAACAGCAGCAGCGTGACCTACGCCTTCAACAATGAAGCAGGAGCAAGATCCAGACAAGACGTCGGACTCAACGGCCTGAATGACGATGAGGAGCGAGAGTTCGGACTTTATGCAGACTACCTCCAGCAGATGCAAAGTAAAGTCTCGCAGTCAGTATATGACAGCATCTACGCCGACCCCGCCAACGACAACTATCACTACTACCGCGGAACAGACTTCGACCAGCTCCGCATGTCCATCCTTAATCGCTACAAGCGCATCAACATGCCTCAAGGCAACAGTGCCGACTCCGACACAAGGACAGAAAGCTACGAGACAGCATGGAAATCGACACCTGATGTTGAAGACATCAATCAAGACTACACCCTGAACGAATACGAGAAATACTACCAGTATCACGTAAGTATCCGTCCAGAGGATATGGTGGTGGGACGCAACCATATTGCCGACAAACGAACCGCAAGCGTGAAACTTCGTAATGGCAACACAGATGAATGCACATGGTACCTCTTCCGCATCCCATTGCAAGAATATGAGAGCAAGGAAGGAAACATACGCGATTTCACAAGCATACGCTTCATGCGTGTCTTCATGACAGGCTTCGAAGAAGAAACCATCCTTCGTCTTGCCACACTCGACCTTGTACAAGGCGACTGGCGAACATATCAGCAACCGCTCTACAACGGCAACACACCTTCCAGCGGTAGTGGTATTATTGAAGTCAGCACAGTCTGCATCGAGGAGAACAACGACAAGAAACCCGTCAACTATGTCCTGCCTCCTGGCATCACTCGTATCACAGACCCCTCGCAAGCACAACTCGTAGAAGCCAACGAACAGGCCATGTGTTTGGTGGCACGCAATCTTGGCGGCAACGAATCGAAAGCCGTCTATAAAAACTGCAACTATGACATGCGTCAGTACAAGCATCTGCAGATGTACGTGCACGCCAACGCTTTGGCTGAAAACATCACAGAAACCACGGATGGCGAGTGTAGCGTCTTCATTCGACTCGGTTCTGACTACAAGAACAACTACTACGAATATGAGGTACCTCTGAGGCTTACCCCAGAAGGCTATTACGACACATATAGTGCTCAGGGGTGCTTGGCTGTTTGGCCATCTGAGAACATGGTTGACATCAACTTCGACCTCTTCACCTCACTCAAGAAGATGCGCAACACTCAGGCCAGCCTTGGTGTCGCATCCATGAACCGTCTCTTCTCAACATACGACGAGAACCATCCCAACAACCGCATCTCCGTCATGGGTAACCCCACTCTGGGCGAGGTTAAGACCATCATGATTGGTGTACGAAACAACAGCGGAAAGACGAAGAGTATCGAGGTATGGGCAAACGAACTGCGATTGCAAGAGTTTAGCAATAGTGGCGGTTGGGCAGCTCAAGGAAACCTGCAGGTTCAGCTCAGCGACCTGGGTTCTGTCACAGCAACAGCCAAGATGATTACGTCTGGCTTCGGTGGCATAGAACAAAGTGTGGCACAACGCAAGAACGAGGACAACCTGAATTACTCCATCACAACACAATTCGACCTCGGACGCCTCCTGCCTGAGAAAGTGAAACTTCATGTCCCCATGTACTACAGCTACAGCAAGGAGAAAGTTTCGCCCAAATACAATCCCTTCGACTCCGACATGCTTCTAAGTGACGCGCTGGATGCATTGGCCGACGACCGCCAACGTGACTCCTTGCGAAGCCTCACCACACATACCGAGACCAACAAGAACCTCTCATTCACAGGCGTCAAGTTGAACATCAGTACGCCCAAGCACCCGATGCCTTACGATCCGGCCAACTTCACCTTTGGCTATAGTCGCTCCACACAACTCACCGAGGGTCAAACCACCGTCTATGAACGTGAACTGAACTGGAAAGCGACTATCAACTATTCATGGAGCCCGAACTGGAAGCCTTGGGAGCCCTTCAAGAACCTCAAAGGCAAGAGCAAATGGCTGGACATCATCAAGGCTCAGAATATAGCCTACGCTCCACAAAGTGTCACATTCTCGACTGACATGAACCGCAACTACTACGAGTTGCAAGAGCGCGACCTCGAGAACCCAGGAGACCTGTCTGCCCTGCCTGCTACATTCAGCCAGAACTGGACATGGAATCGTAACTTCTCGCTCAAGTGGGATATCTTCAGGGCACTACACTTCACCTTCACCAGCGGAACAAAAGCCGAGATTGAGGAGCCTTACACCCAGATTAACAAAGACCTCTATCCAGACCGTTACGAGGCATGGAAGGACTCCGTGAAATGGAGCTTGCGTCACTTCGGACGTCCTCTTGACTATCATCAGAACGTACAAATCAGCTACAAGGTTCCACTCGAAAAGATTCCTATCTTTGATTGGGCTTCACTCGATGCTGCCTATAATTCCAACTACACCTGGAAGCGTGGTGCAGAGCGTGCAGGACGTCCCTCGCTCGGGAACACCATCAACACACAACGAGCCATTAATGTCAACGGTAAGTTCGACATGGAGAAGCTCTACAACCACAGTCCGTTCCTGCGCGAGGCAAACAAACGCTTCTCTGCTGCCAATGCCCGAGCTGGAGCCAACCAGAAACGTCAGGAGAAAGAGCGCGAAGACAAAGCAAAGAAAGCTGCAAAAGAGAAGGAGAAAGATGCACGAAAGGCTGCAGAACAACAGTCCATGGAGACAGGCGAACCCGTTGACAGCATATTGGCAAGGCAACAGAAGTCATCCTCGAAACAAGGTAATGCAGCTGGTGTCAGCACAAAGAAAAAAGCCGAGAACAAAGGATTCGTCCAAGAGATAACACTCTATCCCGACTCCGACCTCGTAATCGCTCACGGACAGAAGTCCAAACGCGTCCGCGTAACAGCTCGCGACAGCAGCGGCTTTGCCTATAACATAAAATTCAAGAAAGTTGATGAGAACAGCATTCGTATCGTCAAGACACCTGTTGACACCACATCGGTTCGTCTTAATGTCGTAGCACTCCCCAAGGTCTCAGAACAGAAATGGTATGGTCTGGCACAAACAGCAGCACGCTTCCTGATGATGATACGTAATGTCAGCATCACCTATCGCAACACATACAATCTTGCCGTACCTGGTTTCCTGCCCGAAGTGGGCGACATGCTTGGCCAAAAGAGACTCGGTGGCGTATTCACCCCAGGTGTTGACTTTGCCTTTGGCTTCGTTGGCGACTCATATCTCGACAAAGCAAAAGAACGCGGATGGTTGATAGCAGGCGACAGTGTGGCCACACCTGCCACCATAGCCAAGACAGAGGATGTGCAAGTCAAGATAACACTGGAGCCCTTCACAGACCTCAAGATTGACCTCAACATGAGTCGTACCGACAATCGCAACAAGAGCATCCAGTACATGTACGGAACGCCTCCGACCCACAGCGGCTCGTTCAACATGACAACCATCAGCATAGGCTCAGCCTTTGCCAGCACCGGCTCTGCAAGAAACGGCTACTATAGCAGGACCTTCCAGAAGTTCCAAGACAACCTGAACGTATATCAAAGGCGAGTCGAAGACCGCTACAGAGGCATACAATATCCTGCAGGAACAGGCATGAGCGGCACCTTCAATCCCGAAAACGGAACAGTAAACAAGTATAGTGCCGATGTCATGGTACCGGCATTCCTTGATGCCTATACAGGAAGCAGCTCGCTCGACATCTTCCCGTCCCTGCTCAGGATGTTGCCCAACTGGAGCATCAACTACAGAGGTCTGAGCAACCTGCCCTGGGTGCGCGACCACTTCAAGAGCGTCAACCTCACCCACGCATACAAGAGCGTCTATGCCGTTGGCTCCTACCACTCGTACAGCTCATGGATAGAATGCATGGGCAGCGGAGGTCTTGGCTTCATACAGAACACCACAACAGGCGGATACACACCCAACAGCCTGCTCGACGTAAGTACCGTAAGCATCAACGAGAACTTCTCGCCCCTCATTGGCATCAATGCCACCCTGAACAACAACATGACCTTCAAGGCAGAATATAAAACGACACGCGTACTGAATCTCAGCATGACAAGTGCCCAGCTCACAGAAACAGGCTCGAAGGACTTTGTACTCGGATTTGGCTACAAGATTAACGACTTCAAACTCAGCAGCATCTTCCGTTCCAGGAGAGCAAGCGAGATAGCAGCAAGAAACAGCAAGTCGAAAGGCAAGGCAGCCAACAACTCCCTGAAGGGCAACCTCGAGAACGACAAACCGTCAGGAAACGCCCGAGGCGGCAACACCGGAAAGCAGAAGATAGCTCACGACCTGAACCTGCGCTTCGACTTCAGCATCCGCAATCAGAGTGCCATCAAGCGAGACCTGCAGACCAACCTCTGCGAAGCCACCAGTGGCAGCAAAGCCTTCAAGACAAGTGCGCAAGTCGATTACACCCTGAGCCGCATGGTCACCCTGAGTCTCTATTATGACCGCCAGCGCTCTGAACCGCTCCTCTCAAGCAGCAGCTATCCCACCATCACACAGGACTTCGGAATGTCCATGAAGTTCTCCCTCACCAGATAAGTCGGGCTTTTGTAGATCGCACAGAAACATACCTTGAAAGAAGCATGCTAATTCCTTAACCAAAATATTAGCATGCACCTTTATTGTTTATCTTAAGTCTTTACCCAAGGAAACAAATCCACCTTTAGAAAAGCAAAAAAAGATTCCCAATCTCGCGACTAGGAATCTCAACCTTAAAATCTAATACCATGAAAAAACTTTTACTTTATGTGCGCCCATTTGTTTTCGAAGTCCCAGATTTCTGCATCGAACTTCATGGCACGCTCGCACTCTTCCTTCGTCTTGTCCTTGGGAATGCGAGGCCCCTTCATGTTGACAAACGGCTCGCCAGCGTCGTAGGCTGCCAGAACAGCCTCAAAGAACTTCTGCCAGCGGACTTTGTAGAAGGTCTCCACAAGGCCGTCATAGTCGCGATTAGCGTAGTCCGTGAGTTGGTGCGAGTCGCCCCAGACGGTAATGATGGTGCGGGCATTCATCTCGAAGTACTCTTTCTCCGCCTCCGTCGTGCCCCAGGCTCGAGCGTCGCGTATCCAGTCGTCGAGCGAGAAGTCGTGACACTTCTTCAGCTCCACGACCATCTTGTCGCACATCCCTAAGAACTCCTGCGAAGCCGCCACCATTTCGTCCCTGTTGCCTGCTTTATAGGCATCCGAGAAGCGTTTCCTGACAGCCAGAGCGTTGTTGCGGATGGACTGCCGACGCGTGTTGGCGAGGTCGAACTTCAGGTAGTTGGACTTGCCTTCCACCTTCTCCAAGATAGCCAGCGCCTCGTCGAGATTCTTGATGTCGTAGCCTTTGCGGAGCTCTGTTGTCCAGTTCCATTCGCCCTCAAGGTTGGGGTGAGCGTTGATGATGCCAGCCGCACCAGTACTCGTATGCGTGGTGCAGACCTTGTCCACCATCGTGTGCCAGAAAGCCCGATAGTTCGTATCCTCGCGGCCAAGATGGCGGTCGGCTATATTGTCGATATAGGCGTCGAAGCCGATGCCTGTGTCCCAAGCCTGAGCCAACAGCGCTTCGTAGATAGGCTCGTTGACGCCAAAGCCTTCGAGCGTGGAGCCGATGCCCACAAACTCCTGTCCGCCTTCCTTCTTCGCGCCGGCTATCAGCTTCGCATTGTGCTTGTAGTCGCCCTCTATCTCCGTCATTCCGCCGAAGTTGCCCAGATAGCACCAGATGAATTGGTGTCCGTAGAAATGCTCCGTCATTCGCCATATCTCGGTATAGTCACACTCGTAGTCGAGCATAATCATCTTGCCTATGGGAACGGCACCAAGGTAGGCTTTGATGCGCTCCTGCGTCCAGGCTCTCTTGTTGCTGATGAAGAGCCAAGCCATCTGCAACCAGATTGCTTCAGGGTCAACACTTGCGAGGGATTGATAGACCCCGGCTGAAATCTTGGCCAGCGAGTCGGGTTCCCATGATGGGGGCGAGACTTCGTTGAAGAGGTCCACGCCATAGATGTGGTTCGTGCCGTACATCTTGGTCTGCTCCTCGAGGAAATCCTTCTGGATACGGGCAAAGATGGGGTCTGACGGGTTCAGGTAGGTACAGCGGTACTTCTCGTCGAAGTTGCACCAACGGTTCACTTTCGAGGTTCTGATGCCCGGCACAGCCTGTTCCAGGTCGGAGGGGACGTGGCCGGCGAAGGCAGGAAGTACGGGCGTCATGTTCAGTTCGCGCTCTCGCTCAAGGATTTGCTTCTGCAGCTCTGCCTGTCCGTCAATCCAGCTTTGTGGGAGCGGACCTTGCCAGCGGTCTATGTTTATCATGCGTTGCCAAGGCAGATGGGCAGGACCTGTGAAGTAGGCACGGATTTGCTCGTCGGTCAGGCCGTACTTGCGCCACACTTTCTGCCAAACGGCTTCCTGGCCCGTGATGGCGAGCGGCATGTTCACGCCGTTCAAGGCCATCCAGTCGATGAAGCGTTCCCATTGCGGCCACTTCCACCACGGCATCGTGTAGCCGAAAGTGCAGTAGTTGAGGAAGAA
>ONSR01000045.1 GCA_900320565.1 uncultured Prevotellaceae bacterium | reverse complement strand
ACACCACAGCGGGAAGTTTCTTTTTCAACTCCTTGCGTCTTTCCTCGTCGTCGCAAGAGCGAATCTCGTCAACAATCTCACGAGCTTCGCGACGAATCTTCAAAAATTCTTCATACGAACTGATGGGTTCGCACCACTCACACCACTTGGTTGAGGAGTCGCCAGTCCCCTGGCCGACTACCTCCTTTATCTTTGTTTTAATTTGAAACATAAAATATAATTTTTATTTAAAATTAAATTACTAATTAAAATGGAGCCTCCTCATCCGTTTGCTTTTTGAACATGTCGTTGAAAGTTAATAACTTACGAATGAAGTCGACGGCTTCTTCCACATCGGAAAAGCTTTGTGAAAAATTACAACAGCTCGTAACAGCTTTTACCGTGTACTCGCATAAACCGGTACTCCAAGGCATACTAATCGTCACCTCTTGGAGTGGATTGGAAATCAAAAATTCTTTTTTTTCTTTCATTTTTTTTAAATTTATTTTATTATATATTAACACTTTTTACTTTTATTATTATTTTAAATTATCTTTTCATTATCTTATATTCGACTTCGTTGCAAAAATACCAGAAAGTTTTGAAACAATATAAAATTTGATAAATATTTTTTAATTTCTTACACAAAATCAAACATCTTCCTGCCAACCGCACTCGGTTGCGACGCCTCTAATATATAAATATAAGTAAATTACAATTCAAGTAACAATGTTTAAAAAATAACACAAACTTCCAGTTACAGTTACGTAACTACAACGTAACCATAGAGTAGTGAATAGTAAGTTAATTATATATATATATATATAATTAAATCTTTAAATCTTCTTTTCAGTGACTGTGCAGTTACGTAACCGTAACCATAAAAAAGTGTTAGTGAATAGCATTTTTTAGTGATAAAGCAGATATTTATATATAGTTAAACGCCGAAAATGACACATCGAAGTGCGCAATTCGACACGTCAACTTCCACCGCTTAACTAACCTAACTAATTAATAATCAATTAAAAACAAACAACTATGATTAACTACAGTATCTACATTGCCAGTAAACCTGGCACCAAGAAGGCTGATTACAACACCGTTGGCACGATGGCCTACGGCACGGCGCAGATGAACGAAAAACTCTCATTTGACCAGTTCTGCCGCCACATCGCCGACCACAACAGCCCCTTCAGTAAGGGTACAATCCAAGGTATCCTCACGGACGCAGTGGCTTGCTTAAAAGAACAGCTATTGGCTGGTAACCGCGTAGTTCTCGGCGACCTCGGCACTTTCAGCGTCGAACTCTCGACAAAACCCGCGAAGACAACCGACGACTTCAACGCCAACAACATCGAGGCAGTGAACGTCAATTGGCTCCCTGGCAAAACATTCCGAAATCTTCGTGACGAAGCAACATTCCAGCTCGTCCCCAGCCGCAAGGCACAAGACGATGCCATCGAAGTTATCCGCAACGAGGACACTATACAAGGTTTGGAATAATTTCGGCTCGCCAAAAATCAACAGCAGGTTTGCCCCTCAAGCAACCTGCTTTTTTATATATATGTAAAAAACTATACTCCAATCTTTAATCTTTAAACTTTATTTTGTAACTTTGCAGGCAAAATGTGAATCAATGGAGAATCCTATATACACTCACGATACGCTGGAGTTTGTCCAAGTGGCTGCTGAGTATTGTGCCCTGCTGGAGAGGACTACAGACGACGGACAACTGACAACTGAGGATTTGGTGGGCACTTTGCTCAAGCTCTTGCCGCTACTTTACATGAAGGTGCAACTTCTCCCAGAGGTTGACACGGAAGGCGCTTTTGTGCCTGACGACCAGGTGACAGAGGAGGACTATAACTTTGTCCGCGACAATGTCTATCGCTTTTTGCATGAGCATGATGAATACGAACTGCTTGTCTGGGATGAGGATATGCAGACGGAGGAGAGCCGCTGGTGCTCAGTGAGTGAAGGTTTGGCCGATATCTATCAGGCACTCAGGAACTTCGTGGCTGTCTATCAGCAGAGATTGGAACCTTGCATGCTGGACGCCATTTGGCAACTCAAAGACAACTTCGAACTCTATTGGGGCCAGACCTTGCTTGACACATTAAGGCAGCTGCATAGGATTCGCTATACAATAAAGGATGAAGAGGATACTCAGCAAGATTGACAAGGAACAGATAGCCGACTTGCCCAGGGTGGTCTTCCCAGGCAGGACTGAGGTGATAGTCAGCGAAAGTGCTGCTGAGAGGGCTGTGAAGTTCCTTATGAAGCAACCTCTGCTGGGGTTTGACACAGAGACACGGCCTTCGTTCAAAAAGGGATTGCTGTACAAGGTGTCGCTCCTGCAAGTGTGTGGTGGCGATGTGTGCTTCCTCTTCAGGCTCAATAGAATTGACCTGCCAGATTGTCTCGTCAAGTTGCTCAGCGACAGACGGATAAAGAAGATTGGCCTCTCATGGCATGATGACCTGCATGGCCTGATGGCACGCAAACAGTTCAAGCCTGGCACGTTCATCGACCTGCAGGACATCGCAGCCCAGATGGGCATCGAAGACAAGAGCCTCCAGAAGCTCTATGCCAACATCTTGGGCGGCAAGATAAGCAAAGGTCAGCAACTCTCGAACTGGGAGGCAGACAACCTCTCAGAAGCCCAGATGCAATATGCAGCCACCGATGCCTGGGCATGCATTCAGCTCTATAAGGAGATGGTGAGGATGCAAGAAGAGGGGTACGAACTAGTGAAGAATGAAGAAATGAAAGAATGAAGAAATGAAGACAATCATACTAAGAAAGGGCAAGGAGGAAAGCCTTGGGCGCTTCCACCCCTGGATATTCTCGGGTGCCATTCATCATACAGAAGGTGGCACTTTGGAGGAAGGTGACATTGTTGAGGTGTTGGCTTCTGATGGACGTTTCCTTGCCATTGGACATTGGCAGATAGGCAGCATTGCAGTGCGTGTCTTGACCTTCAAACGTCAGCCCATCAATCAGGCTTTCTGGCAGAAACGTCTTGCAGCAGCACTTGATGTGCGAAAGACCATTGGAGTGGTTGGCAGAGCAGATAATGATATTTTCCGTCTGGTTCATGGTGAAGGAGACAACCTGCCTGGCCTGGTGATAGACATCTATGGCGGGACAGCTGTCATGCAGGCACATAGTGTTGGCATGCATGTCTGCCGCCATGAGTTGGCAGAAGCTCTCAAAGCAGTCATGGGCGAGAGTCTGAAGGCTATCTACTACAAAAGCGAGACAACACTTCCCTTCAAGGCTCAGCTTGGTCAGGAAAATGGTTTCCTTTTTGGCGAAAGCAATGATGATGTGGCTCGCGAGAATGGACTTAAGTTCCACATTGACTGGCTGAAAGGTCAGAAGACTGGCTTCTTCGTGGACCAGAGAGACAACCGTGCTCTGGTGGAGCATTATGCCAAAGGACGCAAGGTGCTCAACATGTTCTGCTATACAGGTGGCTTCAGCGTTTATGCCATGAGAGGTGGGGCAGAGCTGGTTCACAGCGTGGATAGCAGCGCAAAGGCAGTGGAACTTGTTGATGCCAATATGGAACTGAACTTCCCAGGCGACACTCGTCATAAAGCATTTGCGGAAGATGCCTTCAAGTTCATGGAAAAAGACCTACCCCTGCCCTCCCTTAAAGGGAGGGAGTCCTCCCCCTTTAAAGGGGAGTTAGAGAGGGTCTATGACCTCATCATTCTTGACCCCCCTGCTTTTGCCAAGCACAAAGATGCCCTCCGCAATGCCTTGAGAGGTTACACAAAGCTCAACTGCAAGGCATTCGAGATGATACAGCCAGGCGGCATCCTCTTCACCTTCAGTTGCTCGCAGGCAGTCAACAAGGACCAGTTCCGCATGGCTGTCTTCACTGCCGCAGCCATGGCAAAGAGGAAGGTTCGCATCCTGCATCAGCTGCACCAGCCAGCCGACCATCCCATCAATATCTATCACCCCGAAGGTGAGTACCTGAAAGGACTGGTGCTGTATGTGGAGTAGATGAAAAATGAAAGAATGAAAAATGAAAGAATGAGATAAATTGTAAATCGTCAAATAGTAAATATCATGTCGAACATCAAATTCCGTCTTACTTTACTCAATTTCCTTGAGTTTGCCGTGTGGGGAGCTTACCTCATCAGCATGGGACTTTATCTTGGCAGTGAAGGCCTTGGCTCCAATATCGGTTGGTTCTATTCCGTTCAAGGCTTCGTTAGTCTTTGTATGCCTGCATTGATGGGCATAGTTGCCGACAAATGGATTCAGGCACAACGACTGCTTGCCCTTTGTCATCTCCTCGCAGGCCTCTTCATGATTGCCTGCTGCTTCTATGGCTTGCAGGCTGCTGGACATGTGGAATTCGGCACTCTCTTTACACTCTACACCTTGAGTGTTGCCTTCTTCATGCCAACCATCGCACTCACCAACTCTGTGGCTTACAATGCTTTAGAGAAAGAAGGCATGGACACCGTGAAGGCTTTCCCACCCATTCGTGTCTGGGGTACAGTAGGTTTCATCTGCTCGATGTGGGCAGTCAACCTGCTTGGCTTTAAGTCCACGCCTTATCAGTTTGCCCTTTCAGGCGGTTTGAGCTTGCTCATGGCACTCTATTCGCTGACAATGCCAGCATGTCCCACTAACCAAAGTGGAGAGAAGAAGTCGCTTGTTGATGCCCTTGGCCTTCGTGCATTTGCCCTCTTCAAGGACTATCGCATGGCACTCTTCTTCATCTTCTCCATGCTGCTTGGCTCTTGCCTGCAAATTACAAACGGCTATGCCACCAGCTATCTTGAGGCTTGGGGAGCTTTGCCACAATATGCAGACAGTCTGATGGTGAAGTATAGCGTCATAGTCACCTCCATCTCACAGATGAGTGAAACGCTCTGCATCCTGCTCATTCCTTTCTGCCTAAGCCGTTTTGGCATTAAGAAAGTGATGCTCATGGCCATGCTTGCCTGGACATTGCGCTTTGGCTTCTTTGCCATCGGCAACCCAGGTCCTGGCTTCACCTTCATCATACTTTCGATGATAGTCTATGGTGTAGCCTTCGACTTCTTCAATATCTCTGGCAGCCTCTTTGTAGATAAGGAAACAGACCTCAGTGTTCGTAACTCGGCACAAGGCCTCTTTATGATGATGACAAATGGCTTTGGAGCCACGATAGGTATGCTCTGCGCTCAGTTGGTGGTCAATCATTATGTCTTCGACCTTCCCCAGGGCAGCGATGTTCTGACAGGCTGGCAGACCTGTTGGTACATCTTTGCTGCCTATGCCCTTGTCGTTGCAATACTCTTTGCAATACTGTTCAGATACAAGCACGTGAGGAGTGAAGAATGAAAAAATGAAAGAATGAAGGAATGAAAGAGGAACGCTTCTTTTACGCTCCAGAACTTGCAGAGCAGGAAGTCTCCCCTTCACGGGGAGATTTAGAGGGGTCTGAGGCCAATCATGCTCTTCGTGTCTTGCGGCTTGGGGTAGGGGACGAGATAAGGCTGATGGATGGCAAAGGCACTTTCTATCGTGCCACCATCACCACAGCCACTGGTCACCGCTTGCTCTATCAGATTGATGAAGCAGAGCCTCAGCAACCAGCTTGGCAAGGGCATCTGCATCTGGCAATGGCGCCAACAAAATTGATGGACCGCGTGGAGTGGTTTGCCGAGAAAGCCACAGAGATAGGCTTTGATGAGTTGACCTTCCTGGATACGCAATTCTCTGAGCGAAAGGTAGTTAAGGAGGAACGCATAGACAAAATCCTCATCTCAGCAGTCAAACAGAGCCATAAAGCATGGCGACCCAAACTGAATGGCATGACCCGCTTCAAGGACTTCATCATGCAGGAGCGTGAGGGAGACAAGTTCATCTGCCACTGCCAGACCCTCTCCCCGCTCCCCCGTGAGGGGGAGAGCCTCCCCTCCATTACGGATGTGGATGGAGAAACGATGCCCCTCCTCTTTGATGTCCTTCATCCTGGCGTGCCAAGCACTGTACTGATAGGTCCGGAAGGGGACTTTAGCATAGAGGAAGTCAGGCTTGCAATGGAGCATGGCTACAAGAGTGTCACCCTTGGCCGCAGCCGCCTCCGCACAGAAACAGCAGCCCTAGTGGCAGTCCACATGATGCACTTGAAGAACGCCCTCTGAGGATAAGTTTAACTGGAACCACAATAAAGAAACTATATACTTTGCTCGTTCGTACCTTTGACTATCGTCTTAAGTACATCCGCTCTGAAATACTCAAATAAATTTGGTGTTTTTCTCACTTATTCGTACCTTTGCATGCAATTAATAAGAAATTAAGAAAATAGGATAATAAGATGAAGAAGTTTATTATTGCCCTCGTTTGTTTGCTCTTGGTTGGGCTGGGGGCTTATTGGTTTTTCCATCGTGACACGGACAGGGCACGTGATGTGGTGCCCGAGGATGCTACGTCAGCCATCATGTTTCAGCCTGCGGAATTCATTGAGGGACTTGGGCTGGACCTGCATGACATCCTCAAGCTCGCTTCCAGCTATGGTGACCTGGATGGTGCCATTGACCTGACGAAGCCTGTCTATGCCTTCACTTCCGAGAAGGGTTTGTCTGGCATCAGTCTCAATGTGAAGGATGCAAAGAAGCTGCTTGAGAGTGCCTCTTCGTTCGGCTTTGCAAATGAGCAGAAGGAGGGTCTCAACTGGGTGGCAAACGACAACACTATTGCTTGCTTTGACGAAGACAAATTGCTGATTCTGAATGCTCCTGTGACTGAGCAGAATGCACTTCGCAGTGAAATGGAGAAGCTGATGAGCCAGAGCCGTCAGGATGTCCCTGCCCTCAGTGACATGAAGCAGGATGGCTTCCTGCGCCTCAACACCACGCTTGACAAACTGCCCCAGGATGTCAACTTCAACTTGCCAGCCAACGTCAAGCTCTCTGATGTGCGCCTGAATGCTGCCCTTGGCATTGGCAAGAAGGACATCACGCTGTCGGCATCCTTGCAGAGTCCTGAACCGTTGATGGCCAACGTGATGCAACCCATCAAGGGCAACCTCTCCGGCATGGGACCTTCTGCACCAGTCTTCTGGCTCTGCACCAGCATGAAGGGCGAGAACCTGCTGGAGCTGCTCAGGAGTCAGCCTCAGTTGCGTACTGCTCTGCTTGGGCTGAATATGGCTGTGGATGTGGACATGATGCTCAAGGCCATTGACGGAGACATCTCCATTGTGGTGCCCAAACTGGACCTGAAGAACCCTGATGTCCTGCTCATGGCAACGCTCAGCAACACGGAGTTCCTGGGGAATGCTGACGACTGGGACAATGTCACCAAGATAAGCCCATCGGACTTCATTGCAGCCTACGAAGGCACTCAGACCTACTTTGGCGTGAAGAACGGGCTGCTCTATGTGGCCACAAGTCAGCAGATGGCCAGCCAAGCCGCTCTGCAGACCGTTGGTGCTATGGACATCCCCAGCGGCAAGTTCCTGTATGCTTCGCTCAATGCAGGCCAAATCATCAAGTCCTACCCAGGGCTGACGATGATGCTCAGTGTCATGCCACAAGTCCGTGATGCAGTGGAAGCCATTGATGGCGTCACCATTTCAGCAGATGCCCAGCAGAACTTCGAGCTGAGCCTGAAGACAAAGAAGCCCGTCAAAGACATCATCTCAAATCTTGTGAAACTGTTGACGGGCAAATAGCATAATGAACAGCATTTCTCTTAATAATACTTTGCCCAATGTCTTCCTGCAAAGGACAGACATCCAGAGCGACATCTGGCGGCAGCAAGTCAGCCTGGAGAAGGGCCAGACCTACCTTGTGGAGGCCAGCAGCGGCACAGGCAAAAGTTCCCTCTGCAGCTTCATCATTGGCTACAGGAAGGACTACGACGGCAAGATTCTCTTTGACGGAAAGGACAGCCGTGAGTTCAGCACAAAGGACTGGACAGAGCTCCGGCAAAGGCACATCAGCATGCTCTTCCAGGAGTTGAGGCTCTTCCCCGAGTTGACAGCCATGGAGAATGTCGAGATAAAGAACAGCCTGACTGGATTCAAAGGCAGGAAGGAGATAGAGGGGTGGTTTGAAGCACTTGGCATTGCCGACAAGATGCAGTCTCCCGTGCGCCTCCTCAGTTTTGGCCAGCAGCAGAGAGTGGCCATGATACGTGCACTGGTTCAACCCTTTGACTTCCTGCTTGCAGATGAACCCATCTCCCACCTTGACGAGACAAACTCCCAAGTGATGGCCGACATCATGATGGAGGAAGCACATCGCCAGGGAGCAGGCATTGTCATAACCAGCATCGGCAAGCACATGGACCTGCCCTACGATAAGATATTGAAACTATGAGACTTGTTTGGAAACTCCTTCGCAGGCATATCAGTCCAGCCCAGCTGGCAGGCTTCTTCTTTGCCAACCTGTTGGGCATGCTCATTGTCCTGCTCGCGCTTCAGTTCTATAAAGACGTGAAGCCCATCTTCAGTGAGGAAGACGGCTTCATACGTCCTGACTACCTCATCCTGAGCAAACGCATCTCCACACTCAATACCATTGGCCTGGGTTCCGTCAACACCTTCACCGAAAGGGAAATGAAGGACCTGGAGTCGCAACCCTTTGCAAAGCGTGTGGGTGCCTTTACAGCCAGCCAGTACAAGGTCTCGTGCAGCATGGGCATTGACGGAGTGGCACAAATAGGCACGGAGATGTTCTTCGAGAGTGTGCCAGATGCCTTTGTTGACGTTGACCTGCAGAAGTGGCACTTCAGCGAAGGTGATGACTATGTGCCCATCATCTTGCCAAAGACATACCTGGCCATCTATAACTTCGGCTTTGCACAGAGCCAGAACCTGCCCAAGCTCTCGGAAGGTGTGGTGGGAATGGTGGAAATGACCATCTCCATGCGTGGCAATGGGCTGAATGAATACATCAAAGGCCGTGTGATAGGCTTCTCAACAAGACTCAACACGATACTTGCCCCAGAGAGCTTCATTCGCTGGAGCAATGCCCGTTATGCACCTGAGGAACAGGCAGACCCCTCTCGTATCATCCTGGAAGTCAGCAATCCGGCAGATGATGCCATCGTGAACTACATCAACGAGAAAGGCTATGAGATGGAAGATGACAAACTGGATGCAGGACGTATGACATTCTTCCTCAGGCTTGTTTCAGGCATAGTGATGCTGGTTGGCTTGCTCATCAGCTTGCTCAGTTTCTACATCCTGATGCTCTCCATCTATCTGCTCGTAGAGAAGAACACGGAAAAGATGCGAACCCTCCTGCTCATCGGCTACAGCCCAGCACAGGTGGCATTGCCGTATCAGTTGCTCACTATCGGCATGAATGCAGCTGTGTTGTTGCTGGCAATAGGAGGACTTGTGGTGGTTCGCTCGCTCTATATGAAGCAGCTGTGGAGTGTGTTCCCGAAGATGAGTGACAGCAGCATCCTGCCTGCTATTGCCCTTGGCATTGTGCTCTTTGTGATAGTCAGTATAATGAATGCCGTCATCATACGTCGTCGCATCAATATAATATGGAATAACAAAGGTTAATGGAAGAGCTAAAGAAGCTATACAGAGAAGCAACGGGACTGGATGTTGCTGGTGTTGAGGCTATTCCTGGAGCAGGAAGCAACCGCAAGTACTATCGCCTGAAGGGGAGTGATGGCAGCACACTGATAGGAGCTGTTGGTACAAGCCGTGACGAGAATCATGCTTTCTGTTATTTGGGAAAGCATTTCACTGAGGCAGGACTGCCTGTTCCTCAAGTCATTGCAGAGAGTAAGGATGGCTTGCGATACCTCCAGAGCGACCTTGGCAACCAAAGCCTCTTTGATGCCCTGAAAGGTGGACGTGAAGCAGGTGGACGCTACAATGCACACGAAAAGGAACTCCTGAGTCGAACCATTGCAGCACTGCCAGCCATGCAGATACGTGGTGCCCTTGGACTTGACTTCACCCAATGTTATCCCCAGGAAGCACTTGATGAGACAAACGTCCTGTTCGACCTCAATTACTTCAAGTATTGCTTCCTCAAGGCTACAGGTTTGGATTTCCACGAACTGAAGCTGGAGGCATCTTTCCAGTTGATGGCCCGCGACATTGTGAGCATCCCAGGTGGTGCCTTCATGTATCGTGACTTCCAAGCCCGCAATGTCATGCTCGATAGCCAGGAGAATCCTTATTTCATAGATTTCCAGGGCGGCAGGAAAGGTCCTGTTCAGTATGATGTGGCAAGCTTCCTTTGGCAAGCCTCGGCACGCTATCCGAAAAAGCTACGCCAAGAACTCATCAAGGTCTATCTGCAAAGTCTGAAGCAATATCAAGAGGTCAACGAGAAACAATTCCGCCAAGGATTACAGCTTTGCGTGCTCTTCCGGCTGCTTCAGGTGCTGGGTGCTTATGGCTTCCGTGGCTACTTCGAGCGCAAGAAACATTTCCTTGAAAGCATCCCTCCTGCAATGGAAAGCCTTCGTGACTTGCTTGTAGAAGGAGGATGTCCATATCCTTATCTGAATGAGGTACTTACATCTCTTGTATCAATGCCTCAGTTTAAGCCAGAGAAGAAGGAAAATACCAAGCGTGCAGATGGTTTCAAGACGACAGAAATCAATCCATATCCATCACATCCGCAGGACGGACCAGCCACCTTCTCACGTTATGACGCACAAGGTCCCTTGGTGGTTCGCGTGTTCAGTTTCTCCTATAAGAAAGGCATCCCAGAGGATACAAGTGGCAATGGCGGAGGATATGTTTTTGATTGCCGCAGCACACACAACCCTGGACGTTATGAACCCTACAAGCAATTGACGGGACTTGACGAGCCAGTCATCCGTTTCCTTGAGGATGATGGAGAGATTCTGACCTTCTTGGAGAGTGTTTACAAGTTGGCAGATGCACATGTCACGCGTTATATCCAGCGAGGCTTCACCAGCCTGATGTTCAGCTTTGGCTGCACTGGCGGCCAGCATCGCAGTGTCTATAGTGCCCAGCATCTAGCCGAGCACATCCATAAGAAGTTTGGCATTGAGGTACACATCTGCCACCGAGAGCAAGGCATAGAGCAAGTGCTGACACCAGCCCGCTGCATGGTCTTTGCTGCAGGTCTTGGAACAAGGCTCAAGCCCCTCACGGACACCATGCCAAAAGCCCTTGTCCCTGTTGCCGAGAAGCCATTGCTTGAGCATCTGCTCGACAAGCTGAAGGCATCCGGCTTCAATGATGTCGTCATCAATGTACATCATTTTGCCGACATGATAGAGGACTGGTGCCAGCAGCATCCCATGGGCATGCATATCTGGTTCTCTGATGAGCGTGAGCAACTGCTCGAGACCGGTGGAGGCATCAAGCATGCCGTGCCTCTCCTTCGTGATGCAGGGGAAGGCTTCCTCATCCACAATGTTGATATTCTGAGCAATGCTGACCTGCGTGCCTTGGCAGAGGCAGGAAAGGGTAGGGCAGCAACATTGCTGGTCAGCGAACGTGATACCCAGCGTTATCTCCTCTTTGATGATGACATGCGCCTCGTGGGATGGACAAACATCGCTACGGGTGAAGTGAGGAGCCCTTATCCAGGCCTCGACCCCAAGCTCTATCATAAGTATGCCTTTGCAGGCATCCATTATATGAACCCACTTCTGTTCCGGTATTTCGACGACTGGGGCGACAAGTTCAGTATCATTGACTTTTACCTCAGTGTCTGCGACAAAGAGCCCATCTATGGCTACATTCAGCCAGGACTCAAGCTTCTGGATGTTGGTAAGTTCAATACCCTGAAAGAAGCCGAAGAGTTCGTCAAGGCATAATCTTCCGTTAGGCTTTTCCAATACGTTACGTTAAGTTCGCCAATTCGGCGTGTATAGTTTGGTGACTTCGCTCGCTTATTCGTATTATGACTATCGTTGAAGTTACTCCTGTTCGACAATTAAAAGAAAAACTTTGTTTTTCCTTTTGTATTGTTCCTGCTTATTCGTACCTTTGCAATCGCAAATGGAGATTCAGAAACTGCTGGGCATCTTTGCACGGCATCCTGGCGTAAAAGCCCTTGCTGCAGAACTGCAAAAGGGGACGAATAAGACGATACAACTTTCCGGACTGCAGGGAAGTTGTGCTCCTCTTGTGTTCGCTTCGCTGGCAGAAAGGGCTCCGCAGGTGCTGAATGTGCCTTATGTCTTTGTGCTTGATGACGAGGAAGAGGCTGGCTATTTCTATCACGACCTGACGCGACTCTTGGGCGACGACGAGGTGCTCTTCTTCCCAAGCAGCTACAAGCGAGCCATCAAGTTCGGCCAACGCAATGCCGGACAGGAAATCCTCAGAACGGAAGTGCTCTCCAGACTCTCTGCAGGAAGTTTGCCTCTCTTCATCGTGACGCACCCCCAAGCTCTCTCCGAACTTGTTATAACGAAGCAGAAACTCAGCGAGCAGACTTTGAGCCTGAGCGTAGGGGAGAGGGTGGATATCATGTTCGTGCAGGAGACGTTGCTCAGCTTCGGCTTCGACAGGACGGATTACGTCTATGAGCCTGGGCAGTTTGCCGTTCGTGGCAGCATCATCGACGTCTATTCCTTCTCGCACGAACTGCCATACCGCATCGACTTCTTTGGCGATGAGGTGGACAGCATCCGCACCTTCGAGGTACACAACCAGCTCAGCCGTGACCGGCAGAAGAGTATTTCGCTGATTGGAAGACAACAGACGGCAGACGACAGACGACAGACGGAAAGTTTTCTCTCGTTCCTGCCCGAGGATGCTGTGCTCATCACGAAAGACCTCCTGTTCCTCTGCGAAACAGTAGAAAAGACTTATTGCGAAGGTTTCAGTCAGTCTGCCATCACGACGCAGCAGGAAGAGGCTTCCGAAGACCTCTCGGCAAAGCAAGTGCTCGTCGAACCAGAAGCGTTCAAGAAGCAGATTGTCGACTTCCGTCGCATCGAGTTGAAAAGCCTCCCTCCTCGGGAGGGTGGAAGGGGGCTTTCCTTCCATACTCACCCTCAACCCATCTTCCATAAGAACTTCGACCTGCTCATCTCTGCTTTCCAGAAGCTGCAGGAAGGCGGCACAGACCTCTACATCCTGGCTGACAGTCAGAAGCAGACGGACCGCCTGGAAAGCATCTTCCACGATAAGGAGACAGGCATACAGTTCACTCCTGTTGACCAAGCCCTGCATGCAGGCTTCATCGACGACGACCTGAATGTCGCCATCCTGACAGACCATCAGATTTTCGACCGCTTCCATCGTTACAATCTCCGCAGCGATAAAGCTACAGGAGGTAAAGTTGCGCTGACGCTCAAGGAGTTGCAGCAGTTCCAGATAGGCGATTATGTGGTCCATATCGATTATGGCGTAGGGCGTTTCGGAGGCTTGGTCACGATGCAGAATGGCGACCAGATGCAGGAAGTCATCAAGATAACTTATTCTGGAAACGACAACGTCTATGTCTCCATCCATTCCCTGCATAAAGTCTCTAAATACAAAGGTCGTGAAGGTGAGCCGCCTCGCATCAGCCGCCTTGGTACTGGTGCTTGGGAACGCATGAAGGAAAGGACGAAGAAGAAGATTAAGGACATCGCTCGCGACCTCATCCTGCTCTACTCGCGTCGTCGAGAAGAAAAAGGATTTGCCTTCAGCCACGACAGCTTCATGCAACATGAGCTCGAGGCAAGTTTCCTCTATGAAGATACGCCCGACCAACTCAAAGCCACCCAAGACGTCAAATCCGATATGGAACGTCAAAGGCCGATGGACAGGCTTGTCTGTGGCGACGTTGGTTTCGGCAAGACGGAAGTGGCAGTCAGGGCTGCTTTCAAGGCATGCGTGGACAACAAACAAGTCGCAGTTCTTGTGCCGACTACCGTTCTGGCTTATCAGCATTTCCAAACCTTCCGAAGTCGCCTGAAAGACTTTCCCGTCAAGATAGAATACCTGACGCGTGCCCGTACTCCTCAACAAACGAAACAGGTGCTCGAAGGCCTGAAAGACGGTACCGTCAACATCATTATCGGTACGCATAAGCTCATCGGCAAGACCGTCAAATTCAAGGACTTGGGTCTCCTCATTATCGACGAGGAACAGAAGTTTGGCGTCTCAACAAAAGAGAAGCTTCGACAGCTGAAGACCAATGTCGATACCCTAACCTTGACGGCCACACCAATACCCCGCACCTTGCAGTTCTCGCTGATGGGAGCAAGGGATTTGAGCGTCATCCAAACGCCTCCTCCCAATCGCTATCCCATCCAGACGCAACTTTGCCAGTTCAGTGCCGAAGTCATTGCCGAAGCAATCGAGTTCGAAATGAGCCGTAGCGGACAGGTGTTCTTCGTCAACAATCGCATCAGCCAACTGCCCGAACTTGCTGAACTGGTTCGTAAGCACGTTCCTGATTGCCGTGTGGCTGTGGCTTACGGCAAGATGCCGCCAGAGGAACTGGAGAAGATTATGGTCGATTTCATGAACTATGATTACGACGTGCTCATCTCCACGACTATCATCGAGAGTGGCTTGGACATCCCCAATGCCAACACCATCATCATCAACGGAGCTCACAACTTCGGTCTCTCCGACCTTCACCAAATGCGAGGCAGGGTAGGGCGCTCAAACAAGAAGGCATTCTGCTACCTTCTTGCCCCACCACTTTCTGTGCTCAATATTGATGCAAGACGTCGTCTGCAAGCCATCGAAAACTTCAGCGACCTTGGCAGCGGCATACATATCGCCATGCAAGACCTCGACATTCGAGGCGCTGGCAACTTGCTCGGAGCAGAACAAAGTGGCTTCATTGCTGACCTTGGTTATGAGACCTATCAGAAGATTCTCTCCCAAGCCGTTACAGAACTTCGCAACGATGAGTTCCACGAACTCTATGCAGAAGAGGTTCGCGATGGCAACATCGTCGAAAGTACAGAGGTTGTGGATGATTGTCAGCTGGATAGCAACCTGCCCATGTACTTCAGCGAAGATTATGTTCCGACGTCAAGCGAACGAATGCTTCTTTACCGAGAACTTGATGCCATGGAGAGAGACGAGGATGTGGAGCAGTTCAGGCAACGGCTTGTTGACCGCTTCGGACCTCTTCCGCCAGAAGCAGACGACTTGCTGAAGGTCGTGACGCTTCGTCGCCTTGGCAAGCATTTCGGTTGTGAACGCTTTGTCCTGAAGCAAAGCCCGACGGCTGCAGGAAAAGCCAAAGCAGGACACGCAAGGCTCTTCTTCGGACCTGATGCAGACAATCCCTTCTACAATGGACGCGTCTTCGGGCAGGTTGTGGAATTTGCAAAGGCTAATGCTTATCGATGCCACTTCAAGCTCGACAAAGGTAAGATGAGTCTCCTCATCGACGACGTCAAAACCATCTCCGAAGCCGTCGATATTATGAAACAGATAAACAATTTAAGCTATGCTAACGCATCTGACCATTAATAACTACGTACTCATTGAGTCGCTCGACATTGACTTTCAGCCTGGCTTCTCCGTCATGACAGGCGAAACCGGTGCAGGTAAGTCCATCATCCTTGGTGCTTTAGGTCTGCTGATGGGCGGACGAGCAGATACGGGTGCCATTATGCCTGGAGCTGCTAAATGTACTGTGGAAGGCATCTTCAACATCGAAGGCTACGATATGCAAAGCCTCTTCGATGAGAACGAACTGGATTACGAGCCATCGGAGTGCATCCTTCGCAGGGAGGTTTCGTCGAATGGCAAGAGCAGAGCTTTCGTCAACGACAGTCCGGTCAGTGCTTCAGTGCTTCGTCAAATTGCCCTTCGCTTGCTCGACATCCACTCGCAACATAGCAACCTGTTGCTCGAGAATCCTGCTTTCCAATTGGGTATCGTAGATACTGTTGCCGGGCATCAGGATTTGATGAATCAGTATCGTGACTCGTACACACGAATCGTTGAGTCGCGTCGAAAGCTCAAGGAACTCGAGGAGAACCTGGCAAAGCGACAGAATGACGAGGATTATTTGCGCTATCAGTTGGAACAACTTGACGAGTTTAAACCTCAGCCAGGTGAAGATGATGAGCTAAAGGAGTTGCAGAGCACACTGTCTCATGCCGAAGACATCAAGATTGCGCTCTCAGGAATTGATGTGTTGCTTAATGGTGATGATAGTGAAAGTGGCGTGGGAGCCATTGATGCTCTGCGTCGTGCAAGCCAAACGATGCAGCAGATTGCTAAGGTTTATCCTTCGATAGAAGACTATCAGCAGCGCCTTGAAAGTGTTGTGATAGAGGTCAAGGATATTGCTGGCGACATTGAAAGTCTTGCAGAAGATGTAGAATATAATCCTGCTCGACTTCAGGAAGTTACAGAACGATTGGACACGCTCTTCTCGCTTGAGCAGAAGCATCATGTCGGTTCGGCTGAGGAGCTTATTGCCCTTGCCGAGGATATTCGTTCGCAACTCTCTCTGCTTACCAATTCCGAGGATAATATTAAGGAACTTCGACAGCAGATACAGACAGAAACAGAACAGGCAAAGAAGCTTGCCGAGAAACTTTCGACGGGTCGTCTGAAAGCAGCAAAACAAGTGGAGAAACTCGTCGCAGAAGCACTTGTGGCGATGGATATGCCAGCCGCCAAGTTCAGTGCCGACGTGACGAAATCGGAAGAATTGTTGCCTTCAGGAATGGATAATGTAACCTTCCTCTTCTCGGCCAATAAAAATATGAATCCCAGACCCTTGGCTGATGTGGCAAGTGGCGGCGAGATGTCGAGGGTGATGCTTGCGTTAAAGGCTCTCACAAGCAAGAAGATGCATCTGCCAACCATTATCTTCGACGAAATCGATACTGGCGTGAGCGGCAAAGTTGCAAGTTCGATGGCACAGATTATGGCACAGATGAGTGACGGCACAGGTCAGCAAGTCCTTGCCATCACACACCTTCCACAAATTGCTGCAAAAGGCGATGCGCATTATTGCGTTTTCAAACAAGACGCAGGAAATCGTACCTTGACGCACATCAAACAACTGGACCAAGAAGGTCGAATCACGGAACTTGCTCATATGCTTAGCGGCAATACCGTTACGGAAGCAGCCAAAGAGAATGCACGACAACTATTGCAAGGAAAATGATTGAAAAGGTAAAAGCATATATTGCCAAAGAGATTGGGCTTGAACCTCATGCCACAGTCTTTATTGCGCTGAGTGGAGGTGCCGATTCTACCGCCCTTCTGCTCGTTATGAAGGAACTTGGTTACAAGCTCCATGCTTTGCATTGTAACTTCCATTTGCGTCGTGAGGAGTCGAATCGCGACCAGATTTTTGTGGAAGAACTTTGCAAGCAGAATGATGTGCCTTTATCTGTCCGTCACTTCGAGACGGAAGCGTATGCAAAACAGCATGGTGTGAGCATAGAAATGGCGGCTCGCGACCTTCGATATGGCTGGTTTAGAGAGGAGTTGGAACAATTCGGAATCCAAAATTCACAACTCAAAACTGATGGGCTTGAGGCTTTTGTCGCTGTTGCTCATCATTGTGACGACCAAGCTGAGACACTGATTCTCAATTTGTTAAGAGGAACTGGATTGCGTGGTATGGCAGGAATGCAGCCTAAGAGCGACGGCATTATTCGTCCGTTGCTTTGCTTGAGCCGTGAAGAGATTCTGGCTTATCTGAAGTCTCGAGAACAGTCGTTCGTCACGGACAGTACAAACTCTGAACGCACTTACCTGAGGAATCGCATTCGTCTAGATGTTATTCCTTTACTTCAGGAAATCAATCCTGCTGCGGTCGAACATCTTTGTCTTGCTCAGGATAACGTTCGAGACAGCCTTCCTTATTATATTAAAGGTGTAAAGTCGGCATTTGTGGAGCTCGGAATCACGGAAGAGAGTTTCCCTCTTTATGCTCTCAAATCCTCTTATTCGACGTTATTGCACGAATGGCTTGCTGATAAAGGCTTTAATGGTTCCCAAGAGGAAGAGATGCTTTTGGCAGCCAAGAGTGAGGTGGGAAAGATGTGGACTTCGAAGACTCATAAAGTTCTTCGAGACAGAGAGGCTTTGATACAAACTGAAATTCACAATTCAAAAGCCAAAGTTTTGCCGAAACTCCGTCAGGAGATGGTGTCTAGCATTGGCGAGACAGGCCCGAATGTTGCCTATTTTGATGCCGATTTGATTACGAAGCCAATTGAGGTTCGGCTGGTTCGTGAAGGCGATGCGTTTGTTCCCTTCGGTATGAAAGGCAGGAAGTTGGTAAGCGATTACCTTACCGACATCAAGCTGAATCGTTTCGAGAAAGCAGAGACGTTTGTAGCCACTCAAGGCGAAGACATCATCTGGCTTGTCGGCCATCGTAGCGACAACCGTTACAGGGTTACGGACGCGACAAAGCGTATCCTCAAACTAAGCGTGGATAATTGCTAAAGTGACGCGACAAAGCGTATCCTCAAACTAAGCGTGGATAATTGCTAAAGTTAACATGGATAATTACTGAACTTAACACGTTAACTTGCCCAACTTAACGTGCCACGTTTGCAAAGATGGCGTGTTAAGTTGAGCAACATTGCGTGCGGGTTTTTCTTACCAAATGTCTTCGGGTGTCTCGGGATTGTCGTAAACTTCTTTCGGACAATATTCCAGATAGTCCATATAGAACTCCTTGTCTTCGGAATCGAGAACGGACTTCACCTTCATGTAGTATGTCTTGTCTGGATCCATTGTCTGCCGGACGATGATGTAT
>ONSR01000099.1 GCA_900320565.1 uncultured Prevotellaceae bacterium | reverse complement strand
AGCGGCGTATAGATAATCGCCGCATGTCGCATCTGGTCGCCCTTAAGCCGCACATACAGACTCAGGAAGATGGCTTCCAGCAGCCAGGCAATGTTGATGATGAGCCCAGTACCCATCTGGATGAAGTTTCGCTGGACGAATGCCCTGACTATCATCACGATGATGGCAAAGAGAGCAATGCCGACGACAAAGTTAAGCATACGGTGCCTCTCCTTGAAGTTCTCCCCACGCCAACTCTTCGGCAAGAGCCAGCGCAAGATGATGTAGCTGATGCCCATAGAGAGTGCAAGGTAGAAGACAAGGAATATGCTGATGAATAGCACGGGCGCACCTCTCCATTCCGAATAGAGGCGTCCGTGACCTTCAAAGGGCTTGTATTTAAGGTCTATTGTTGACTTAGCCATCATAATCTGCATAGGCAGTGATGCAAGGATGCGGAAGTAGTTGGAGCCTCCGTTACGGAAGATGTTGTCCTGAAGCAACTTATACCGTCCCTGAGCATACTCGTCGAGCTCGCGCACCTTCTCCCTGACGCTTTGGTAATACGCATTCTCAGCCTCAAGGCTTTCGAGGAAGTGCTGCATGTTGCTACGTATGGTGTCTGCAAAAAGCAGGCAGGCATTGCGGTCCCTTTGCTGTGCTCTGGTCAGGAAGAGCGGCTCGAGGGAGTCTTCTTCCTCCTCAGGTATCTCGTTGCTTGCCTTTTCCATGACTTCCACAGCCTCCTCGTCCATCGAGTTTCGTGCCACGAGTAATGAGTCCTTTTTGCCAGCCAAAGAATCAATGGCCTGCAGCAGAATGCTGTCGCTTGCACTCAGGGTGCTGTCGGCATCAATGACCGGCGGCATACGCTTCAGCGAACGGATGAGGTAGTCCGTGCGTTCTATCTCCTGCTTGATGCGTGCAATAATCTTGTCGTACTGCCGCATCTTGCTATTGCGATTGTCGAGGTCGCGCCTCAGGTTGGCAGCCTGCTGGCAGGCATACGCCATATCGAAGGTGTTGTCGGTGGACTGCGAATAGAGCATCAGGCCGATCTGTTCGCACTGCTGCATGTACCAGACCAGTTGCTGATGCTGTTGCATGCCTTGCTGCTCGTAACTCTGCATAAAGGCCTGCTGCATCTCATAGTTGGTCTGCAACTCAGCCTTGAGCACCCCTAAAGTGCGTGCCAAGTCTTTCTCCTTAAGAACGGAGCCGGCAGGAATGATGAAAAGAAGCAGCATTGCTGCCAGTAGGAAGAAACGTCTCTTCATTTATTATATGGCGATTTACTGTTTACGATTCTATTTGCGGATGAGCAGGGTCTGCATCCTTAGGATGGCATTGTACTCGTTGTCGTAGTACTCAACGCGCACACTATACTTCTTGCCGGCTTCTACAGGGATGACGGCATTGCGAGTCGTCTCTGCATGGTCGCCCCAGTCGCTGAAGAGTTCCTTGCCGTCAACAATGAGGCGATAGGCGTCGTCGCCCGTCATGATGAACATCACATCGCCTGTCTCCGGTGCAGTAAAGGTGCTCTCAGCAATCATGCTCCAATAGTTTTCTGGGATGCCTTGCGTCGGACTGCCGCTGATAAAGAAGTCAAGTTTCTCCAAATGTCCTGTAGCCTTTGCCTCGCCTTCCAGCTTCTTGTTGGGGAAATAGCGGAGGTCAAAACCTGTCCCCGCAGCAGTGCTGAAAGCTTCGGGCGACACTTCACTGAGCATCTTGCCGTCTTCTCCAACTTGACGAAGGAAACGGTCGAAGTTCTCGTTCTTGCCCATTTGCTCGACAAGCACAAGCGGGAGTTTCTTATAAAGCGCATGGAAGCGGTCGAGTGTGGCGTCTTGTGTCTCAGGATGATAGGAAAGGCGGAGTGGCGTTGCCTCAAGGAAGCCAAAGTCCTTTGTATAGACCATGTTGGCATCATGATACTTGAAGTCCTGCACACTGTTTTGTATGCGGTGGAACTTGCCTTTCTCTCCGTCTGCAACGACATAGTCAGCAGAAGCAAATGTCACCTCGATAGTGGCTCCCTTATTGCAGTCGATGCTTCCAAGGGCAATGCTCGTCTCAAGGTTCAGGCCATCATAGGTAAAGCTAACATCTTTGCCATCTACCTTGACTGCGCTTGGAGCCTTCTGACAAGGCAGGGCAAGTGTGTAGTCTCGACGTGCTGGCATATCTTTGTAGCTGCCCTTACGTGCACCGATGGTAACGGTGAGTTGTCCTCCGTTACGCTGATAGGAGAGGGGAGTGGTGGCGTATTCGCCTGCATAGTTCTTGTCCTCGCCATTGTCTTCGTAGAGGGTGAACTCATCCTTGTCGCCACCAGGGAAGACGCGTACAATGATGGGTTGCTCTGTGCCGCTCAGGTTCTTGACCTTGCCGTAGTAGGGGATGATGCTACCTGCCTTGACATAAACAGGATATTCGTCCATCGAGAACTGACGCTCGATGCTTTGTCCGCCTTTGAGCATTGTGCCGGTCTCATACTCGAGCCACTCGCCTTCGGGCAACCAAGCCTTGACAGATGCCAAGCCGCTCTCTTTATTGACAGCCTCAGTAACTGGAGCGATAAGCATCTTGTCGCCAAACATATACTGCTCCTTATACTCGTAGGCTTCCTTAGCCTCAGGATAGTCGTAATACATCGGTCGGCAAAGTGAAATGCCAGTCTCGTAATCCTGACGAGCCATCGTATATATATAAGGAACAAGGGCGTAACGTCCGTTGATGACTGCCATAAGGCGACGCTGTATTGTCTGATTGAAAGCCCATGGCTCTTTATTGAGGCTGGGGTCTTTTGCGCTGTGACTGCGGAGGATGGGCAAGTATTGTCCCATTTGCATAGCACGCGTATAGAGTTCTGGCTCAACACCCATGCCGTACCTCCTAACTTGATGCCCGCCTATGTCGTGACTCCAATAACCATAGAGCACATTGGAGGCGGTACTGTTGAAGTAAGGCAGGAAACGAAGGCTCTCCCATGTGGCGTACGAGTCTCCCGAGAAACCTATCTGATAGCGATGATTCCCAAGGCCGCCCCAACGATGGTAGAGCAGGGGACGCTTTGTGCCGTTCTGCTCCATGTCGCTAAACCAAATGTAGTTGCACCAGAAGACATTGTCGAGATTCTTCAGAGTCCTGTCCTTTTCCCATTGCTGCCAGTCGAGCCACCAGAAGTCGACTCCCTCATCGACATACTGATGCAGATAGGTGTCGAAGAGTGCCTTCACATATTTCTTGTCGCTTCCCATCCACTCGTAGGTCTTGCCGTCGTTCTTGCCGTAGCGCTGCATAAACTCGTTGTACTTCTTTTCGTATGGACGCAC
>ONSR01000100.1 GCA_900320565.1 uncultured Prevotellaceae bacterium | reverse complement strand
GTGTAAGCGCGACCATCCTTTGAGCCTTCGTGGAGGGTAGCGACGGTTTTCTTTGCCATGCTTTAATACGGATTACTTAATCTCCTTGTGCACAGTCATGCGCTTCAGGATGGGGTTATACTTCTTCAATTCCATTCTCTCGGGAGTGTTCTTACGGTTCTTAGTCGTAATGTAACGGCTTGTTCCGGGCAGACCACTCTCCTTCATCTCGGTGCACTCCAGGATAACCTGAACGCGATTTCCCTTAGCTTTCTTGCCTGCCATTGTATTAGTCTCCTATTACTTTAATGTCCTTCCAGTCTACAAAACCTTTAGCAACAGCCTGCTTCAGGGCAGCGTCCAGACCGACCTTGTTAATCATACGCAGACCAGCGGCGCTGATCTTCAACTGAATCCAGCAAGCCTCCTCTACATAGTAGAACTTCTTGCTGAACAGGTTAACATCAAAGCTGCGCTTTGTGCGGTGCTTTGAGTGAGACACATTATTACCAATCTGTGCCTTCTTTCCTGTAATCTGACAAATTTTCGACATCTCTATCTACTTTTTTTGTGTTCCTTAATTGTAACTTATTCCAAACAGGGTGCAAAGGTACAAAAAAGATTAAAGATGAAAGATGAAAGAAGCAAGATTTCTCTTTCTCTTAATATTTTTTAACCTTCTAACTCTGCTGGCTGGGCTTCCGACTTCAGAAAATCGAGAAACATCTGCATAACGGTATGGGTAGCGATGGCCAGATTGATGTCACGGCCATGATCCTCCTCGACCTTGTACGTCACCTGCTTGTCCTTAGAGCCACAAGCCAGCCAAATGGTACCGATGGGAATCTCCTTGGGACCTCCCGTAGGACCGGCAAAGCCTGTCGAAGCAATGGCATAGTCAGTATTCATGGCCTTGCAAGCGCCTGTCACCATCTGTCGGGCGACCTCCTCACAGACAGCCGTCTGCTCTTCAATGACCTGAGCGTCAATGCCTAACAGATTCTCCTTGGCCTCATCCACATAGGCAATAACGCCACCCTTGAAGTATTTCGATGCACCAGGTATGGCAATGATGGCCTCAGCAATACGGCCACCCGTACAACTCTCGGCAGTAGCTACCGACTTATCCATCTCCCACAGCAGCTGGCTTACCTCTCTGCTGATAATCTTTGTTTCAAAATCCATAGTCTATTCTCTTTTTTTGGTATTGCGATATTACGGTATTACTTCGGTATTACGATATTACTTGAACGTTACCTTCGAGAAGGCAGGGGCGTCAATCGGACAGAACTGCTTATCCAGATACTTATAATAGCCCACGATGCCTATCATGGCCGCATTGTCGGTGGTATAGCTAAACTTCGGGATATACACCGTCCAACCATAGCGCTTGGCATGGTCGTAGAATGCGTTGCGCAGTCCATTGTTTGCACTGACTCCACCAGCCACACCTACATGCTTAATGCCTGTCTGCTTAACGGCCAGACGGAGTTTCTTCATCAGAATGTCGACAATGGTCCATTCCAGCGAGGCAGCAATGTCCTCCTTGTGGTTTTCGATGAAGTCAGGTTCCTCAGCCACCCACTTACGCAAGTTATAGAGGAACGACGTCTTCAGTCCCGAGAAGCTGTAGTTCAGTCCCGGAATGTGAGGCTCGGCAAACTGATAAGCCTTAGGGTTGCCCTGGCGAGCCAACCGGTCGATAATCGGCCCACCGGGATAGCCCAGCCCCATCACCTTCGAGCACTTGTCAATAGCCTCGCCGGCAGCATCGTCGATGGTCTGTCCCAGCACTTCCATGTCGTTATAGGCATTGACCTTGACAATCTGTGAGTTACCACCGCTGACCAGCAGGCAGAGGAAGGGCAATGGCGGCTGATTCTTGTCTTCGTCGCCCTCCTTGATAAAGTGTGCCATCACATGTCCTTGCAGGTGGTTGACATCAATGAGGGGAATGCCTAACGAACGGGCAAAGCCCTTGGCAAAGTTGACACCGACCAGTAGCGAACCCATCAGTCCAGGTCCTCGGGTGAAAGCAATAGCCGACAGCTGTTCCTTCTTGATGCCAGCCCGCTTGATGGCTTCGTGTACGACCGGCACGACGTTCTGCTGATGGGCACGACTGGCCAGTTCGGGCACCACACCACCATAGGACTCATGCACAGCCTGCGATGCCGTCACGTTCGACAACAGCACGCCTTCCTTCAGCACAGCGGCCGAAGTATCGTCGCACGAACTTTCTATTCCGAGGATATAAATGGGGCTTATAGGGCTAATGGGACTCATAGGGCTTATAGGGTTAATAGGTTAACACTTCCACGCCGTGCTCGGTCATGAGCAGCGTATGTTCCCACTGGGCCGAGGGCATCTCGTCCTCCGAGATAACTTCCCAGCCATAGGGGTCGTCGGCATCGATAAACACTTTCCACGTTCCCATGTTGATCATCGGCTCGATGGTAAACACCATACCCGGAACGAGTATCATGCCGTCGCCACGCTGTTTGAAATGCGCCACGTCCGGTTCTTCATGGAAGTGGCACCCCACCCCATGGCCGCACAGGTCGCGCACCACGCCGTAGTGGTACTTGTCGGCATGTTTCTGGATGGCCTTGCCTATCTCATTGACACCATGCCACGGCTGGGCAGCCTCCATGCCTATTTCCAGACACTCCTTGGTGACACGTACCAACTGTTCCTTCTCCGGAGTCGTCTTACCTATTATAAACATACGTGAGGCATCGGCATAGTAGCCATCCAGGATAGTTGTAAAGTCGACATTGATGATGTCGCCCTCTTCCAGAATGTCGTCAGCCTTGGGAATACCGTGACACACCACCTCGTTGATACTGGTGCAGACGCTCATGGGGAAAGGCGGTGTTTCTTCATCGCCGCCATAGTTCAGACAGGCAGGAATGGCATTGTGTTGCTTACAATAGTCGCGGCATATCTGGTCTACCTCCAGCGTCGACATGCCTGCATGTATGGCTGCGCCGACAGCATCCAGCACTCCTGTATTGACGACACCCGCACGGCGGATGCCCTCTATTTGTTCGGGAGTCTTGACGAGGTCGCGCATCGGCACCTCAGCTCCTTTGTTCTCCAAATACATGATGCGCTTGTCCAGTTCCGTAGGCTGTTCGCCGGGCTTGCAGCGCCATCTTCTTTTTATCATAGTTTCGTAATTTGAGTGCAAAGGTAACAATTTTCTACGATATAGCCATCATGTTTACTCAAAAAAGTGCCACGCT
>ONSR01000121.1:728-2567 GCA_900320565.1 uncultured Prevotellaceae bacterium | reverse complement strand
GCTTGGCCCGATGTATGAACCGCAGTTCAGTGATGGGAGCTTTGGCTTCCGTCCTGGACGTAGCGCACACGATGCGTTGAGAAGGGCGCAGGAGATACTTGATGCAGGCTATGAATACGCAGTAGGTATCGACCTTGAAAAGTTCTTCGACACGGTCAATCAGAGCTACCTGATAGAACTCCTGTCGCATACGGTAAAGGACGGACGGGTGATAAGCCTCATTCACAAATACTTGTATGCAGGAGTGCTGATTGATGGCATGTACCACCCGACCCCGGAAGGGACGCCGCAAGGCGGCCCGCTGAGTCCGCTGCTGAGCAACATAGTGCTCAACGAGCTGGACAAGGAACTGGAGCAGAGGGGCCACCCGTTTGTGCGCTATGCGGATGACAGCCTAATCTTTTGCAAGAGCAAGCGCGGAGCGGAAAGAGTGTGCGAGGGTATCACAAAGTTCATCGAGAAGAAGCTTCACTTGAAGGTGAATCGCGAGAAAACGGAAGTGGGCATCGCACGCGAGAGGAAGTTCCTTGGCTACTCATTCTACAAGCGAAAGACTGACGGCCTATGAAGATTGCGGGCGCACCCCAAGAGCCTTGCGAAGCTGAAAGCGAAATTGAAATTGCTGACAAGCCGAAGCAATGGAATGGGATACGAGCGGCGCAAGCAGGTACTCCACGAGACGATACGCGGCTGGGTGGGCTACTTCAAGCTGGCGGATATGAAATCTGCCATTGAAGACATAGACAAATGGCTTCGCAGGCGTATCCGAATGTGTATCTGGAAGGCGTGGAAGCATCCGAAAACACGGGTAAAGAACCTAATCAAGTGTGGCATCAAGCCGTACTGGGCACATATGTGGGGTAATGCCAGCAAAGGGTACTGGTCGGTAGCTGGAAGTCCGATAATGGCACAAGCGGCCTCAATCCTAAACCTTCGCATAGCAGGTTATCCCTGCCTGATGGGAACCGCCGTATGCCGAACGGCACGTACGGTGGTGTGAGAGGTCGGTAAACGAAAGTAGGAGATAAACTCCATTACTTTCGTTTACCTCCTACTCGATTAACTATATCAGGAGGTAAACCATCTTCATGCCTCTCATTATTCGAGGTAGTTGATGTAAGGAGGCACTCTCTTTCATATACCGATGGGGAATTTATGCAATGCCCTTCAGGTCGAAGTACATCAGGACGGTTTCGTCTTCCGGAGCGGGCTTCACCAGTGGTTTAAAGAAGTTTTTGGCATAGAAACCCTCGGCTTCCCGGAGGGCATCTACCGTGATGAACCGACATCCGGCACGACGTTCCCGGAGGAAAGACCATTCAACAAAGTTGAGAATCAAGGTCCCAAGTCCATGAGTTTTGACGGTTTGGCTTACAGCAAGCTTACCGATTTTCAGTGCAGGGTATGATGATCTGCGCTTGGCATTGGGGATCTCTCGGGAGAGTTTGTTCCAGATAGCCTTGTCAGCAATCTGACGGTCTATCTTGTCGTGAAGCAAACTGAAATAAGCAAGGATATCGTGGGAGGTGTTATCCTCCACAATGAAAGTGGCCGCCAGGAGCTCTTTCTCAGAAAGAGTGGCGTTGGGCTCTTTGGTTCCGGTCTCCAACAAAAAACCGTTCAAGTCGGAGTTGCCGCAATCGAACGGTTTTAGGATATCTGTTTCGGGACGGAATTCCCGGATAGTGTAGTCAATCATAGAAAGGTGCAATGCTTCTTTACTTCCTCGTAATTCCGTCTGATTTTCTCTCGCTCCTCCTTCGGCAGAGGAACGACATTCTGGGCCGCCATTTCGAAGCGGTAGGCATCCTCGTCGTAGAGGACGGGCGTTTCTTTCCT
>ONSR01000121.1:0-717 GCA_900320565.1 uncultured Prevotellaceae bacterium | reverse complement strand
CGCACATTTTCAATCTGCTGACCAAAACCGCCCTTACAGCATCGTGAGAGGCTGATTCAGAGTTCAATTTGGGTGTCCCGCGTCAAATTGCTACCTTCGTAGTATGTTTGTCCGGCGGAAGCATAACAAGAGCGGAACCTGTTCCATACAAGTCGTCGCTAAGGTTGACGGCAAGTACCGTGTCCAAAAGTCGTTCGGGAGCAGCCGTGACGAGGCGGTGCTGGCATCACTTGAGCAGAAAGCAAAGCAGTGGGCCAATGAGCACGAATTTGGCGAAGCCTTGTTTGCTCCTGACGGTGCAGCTGAATACGATGCCATGATGTCCGGCCGATGTATCACCGGCTCTTCAACAGAATCGAGGCCCACGTCTGCATCTGCTTCGTCGCCTATACAATCATGCTGGAGTTGGAGCGCATCCTCAAGACCGCCGGATCCAAGATATCGCTGGATAGAGCACGCTTCTTGGCGGAGAAGATATACCAAATCGACTATGTCAATCCTTACGACAACAAGCGCAAGTCGGTACTTCTCTACACCAAGGAACAGCCCGAGGTTGCTGAACTTCTCGACATCATCTCAGCAAACTGCTGAAATGGGTGTCCCATTGCGGAAAACAGGTAAAAAACGCCATTCTATGATACTACATTCAAGTTTTTTTGGCAAACCAAAGAAAAATGCTTACATTTGTGGAGTACCCCGTGATGGGGTAGCTTGTGT
>ONSR01000101.1:974-4200 GCA_900320565.1 uncultured Prevotellaceae bacterium | reverse complement strand
GTGTAGGCTAAATCTACGATTGCACCGGCGATGCGGTCAGCCACTTTGTCAGGGTGGCAGGGATTCACTTTCTCAAACATGATTTGTCGTTTTTATAAAGTTAATAAATGATATGAAATAAATGCTATCTTAAATCAAATGTTAAAGTTTGATATATGCTTGCATTTATTTCGATAAATGCTTGCATAATTCAAAAAAAAGCTGTATCTTTGCACTATAAAAATAAAGATAATAACAATTAAAACTTCAAGATTATGGCAACTTCAGTATTTGAAAATGAGAAAAGAATCCAGCGTATGTTTGGTTTGCGTCACCGTCCAGAGCGTTTCAGCAACAAGGAGGCTGCTCTTCGTTTCGCTGCTGGTTGTGTTAAGCCTCAGATGGTCATCGGCTTCGACGAGAACCCTGCTGGCATCATTCCTGCTTATTACGTTGTTTGTCCGGCTGACTTCTCTCGCTTGGAGCGCGAGGCCGAGGATTGCTTCTTCTATGTTTCACCCTCTAAATCTTTGTAATATGACTGTTCAGTTCAAAACCACCAAGGACGCTCAGACGTTCGCTAAGAAGTGCTTGTTCGTTGGCTGCTGTGCCAATGCTCTCTACTCTAATTTCTACAAGGTCACGTTCCATACCTCGCTCAATCAAATGGAAGTGGACACCATGTTCACGGTCGAGGAGGTTCAGAACATCCTTCGTGATGCAAAAATTAAGTTTAACTGGGTGAGTCAGTGGTAAGCTGGCTCCCCTCAATATCCAAATAATTATGAATACTTATTCTCACTTCACCGAACAGGAGGTCTTCGCTGACCCGTTCAAAACTCCGTTGATGACTCTGCTTTCTCAGTGCATCGCTTCACCCAGTGACCACCGTATCATCGTCGAGCTTGGCGAGAAACGTGGCGACAAGTACTACATGATTGACTTCCAAGACGCTGCTGGTTCCAATACCGAGTATGGTGATGACACCTCTACCTGCTGCTGGATTTCTATCTCCGAAGACGAGGATGATGATCCTGATGCTATGTTCTGTCACGGCTACGATAATTATATCAGCGTTGTTGATACGCTTTTCTCTATCGCTTCTCGTGGCTTCACTGAAATCTACACCGAATGTTATTAAATATGGAATCTAATTCAACCCGTGGCGGTCGTCGCTCTGGAGCAGGGCGACCCACCAACGAACGGAGCATTTCGCTCATGGTTCGCATCACTCAGGAGGCAATGGATAAACTCAACCGCCTCACCACTAACAAGTCCGAATATATTGATAACCTCATTAAATCACAACCCGAAAATGGCAAAGAAGAAGAAAAGTAAAAACGCAGGCTGGGGCATTGACCTCGACCTCGACCTTCCAGAAGTGGTGGCCGATTCATGGAACATTCGCGGCTTTGATGTCGAGGAGTTCTTTGTTCCTGACGTGGAAGCTGATAACTTTCGCGTGGATGGTGTCGATGATGAAGAGCGCAAGGAGGAAGAAGATGTCGAGCACGGCTGTCGCTATGTGCGCCCTGTCTGCCATCCCGTTCCCCGTCGTACCGTCAAGTACGAGAAGGCTGTCACCCTCGCTCACGACCTGGGACTGCTTTCAAAAGGCGACCGCGTGGATGCTATCATCAGCGGCAAGTTCATCATGGGTGACTTTATCGAAGCCTACATGGTGGAGCATAATATCCACACCAAGCGGCTGCTTATCTCTACCCTGTCGTACAATGAAAACAATGTCGATTCGCTGCTCAACCTCCTTGATGGCGGTTACGTTGATACCCTCGACATCGTGGTGTCGCCTTACTTCTTTGCTCACGAACGTAACACCTTGATTCGTTACACCTATGAGCAACTGGATAACGAGCAGAACCGCCTGCAGCTTGCTGTGGCTCCAGTCCACACGAAGACCTACCAGTTCATCACCGACGATGGCCGTCACCTCATCTTTCATGGCTCTGCGAATATGCGAGCCAATGCGAATTTTGAAAACATGATTTTCGAGGAATCCGAGGAGGTCTATCGCTTCTACGATGATTTCTATTCTGAAATCCTGCGCGAATATCCTACCATCATCAAGGAGCGCAAGTTCTCACGCGACTGGTTCCAACCCGTTTTGGATGACATGAAGGAGGGAGGGCATTGATGCTCTCCCTCTTTCGTGTCCGGCTAAAACGGTGTGCCGAGTGCTTGCTGTGAATACTTGCTCATGTCGAGCTTGGGTTTTCTGCCTGCGGCCTTGCTCTTCTTAGAGCCGCCCTTGGCGCGGTTGCCACCTCCACCGCTTCCGCCTGCTGTTTTGTCTGATGCCATATCTAAACGAATTAAAAGTTATCTACTATTCGTGCAAAACATGGTTCAGGGTTTACTTTCGTCGGCCTACCCTTCCAGCTCACCACTTGGCGGGTTGTTGTTGTTGCCGCCCTGGTTGCCGTTGTTGGTATTGTCGTCGCCAGCATCACCGCCGTTCTCATTATCGTCCTCAGTGCCTGCCTCGGTAGTCCATCCCAGCTTTGCACCGCTGATGGCTGCCTTCAGTTCATCGCTTGGCACGTAGTTCAACTTCGGTGTCAGGTCGCTCAGTGCGAGGTCTTCGGCTTTTTCCACCCACTTGCCGCTGACGGCAGGGCGAATCTTTCCGAGCGGTCCCAAGTTCACCGCCTTGCCATCCTTCAACTGGCGAACGGCTGCTTGCATGATCAGCTTGCCCGCTGCCTCCAGCTCTGCCTGGTTCATGGTGGTGTTCAGACCTGCCAACTCGCACACCTCGCTGAATTCCTGTGTGCCGTTGGCGATTGCGCGGCTTGCGAATCCCAGCACCTTCGTCTTGGGGTTCTTCATGCCGACTTTCTTAATCTTCAATGTCATCTGTGACATGGCAAAAAGTTTTTATTTGTGAAACAATAAATTTTCGTCGAGCTTGCTCGCCGTCGGCATTGAGCTTGCTCGTTTTCGTTGTCGAGCTTGCTCGCTGCCTTCACTATACATGTGAAATCGTGTTGTGGGTTTACTCTATCTTTTGAGCCTTGCCGCCCGTCAGCTTCTCCCAGCGGGCGATGATTACGTCGCTGTAGTGTGGGTCGTACTCCATCAGTCGCGCCTTGCGTCCCAGTTGCTCTGCTGCCACGATGGTGGTGCCCGAGCCGTCGAACGGGTGCCTGTCGTAGATGCTTGCGGCAATGGCCGTGAGAGCCTTCTGCTCGTAGGTAGGCGCAGAGCCTTTGAAGATGCCGTTGTCACC
>ONSR01000101.1:0-945 GCA_900320565.1 uncultured Prevotellaceae bacterium | reverse complement strand
GCAACGAACTGCGCCTTCCTGATTGTTGGCCAGGTGTGGGTCTTGCTTCACGGCGTGAAGGTCAAGTTCCACATCACCAGCCAAACGGCGCACGATCGGCTCAATCTCAACGGGTCGGAAGTCCTCGCTCGATTCAATCATCACGGTAGCCTTGCCGTGACCCAGCAGGACTTCTACTGCCACTTTGGGGTTCTTGTTCTTAGTGTAGGCTAAATCTACGATTGCACCGGCGATGCGGTCAGCCACTTTGTCGGGGTGACAGGGATTTTCTTTCTCAAACATCGTCCTCTTTCGGTTTAATGAAACGTTCACGGGGATTGAGCGTAATCCATTCGTGTTTGAGGTCGTGCAACGGGCGATTGATAGCCTTTGCCTTTGCCTCGATGTCCTGATACTCTGCCGACAATGCCGACAACTGCTGATTGATGGCCTGCTTCTGAATGTTGAGCAGTTCGCGCTGCTTCACGATTTCCATCTTGCGGTCGATGAGCGGGCGGTTCAGTTCACCCTGCTGCTGATTGATGTCCGACATGATAGCGTCGAACTCCACTTGGTTCTCCAGTTGGCGAGGCTGGTGTTTGGCCTTGATTTCTTCTACTGTCATAGTTCCTTTGTTTTTATAATGTTTCGTTGACTGCGAACCTCGCAAGGCTTGGATATCCAATTCTTACGCAGTCCTCTTTTGTCAGTCCTTTGCGTCTGACAATCTTACGTGCAAAGTCCTCTGCTTCGTCTCTTGTGAAATGATACATGTCTGGCACAACCAGCATAAGTTGAAGTTTCCACAAGTCTTGACGTTTCAGGATGTCGGCAAATTCCTGCGCCTGACGTTTCGCAACCGCCTCGGCTTCTTCAGGATAATGACCTGTGCATTCCTTATACATATCTCTCGCCCTCTTCTTCCATTCGATTTCTCGCTGCCTTTCCATACCTTCTCCGATTAAG
>ONSR01000102.1 GCA_900320565.1 uncultured Prevotellaceae bacterium | reverse complement strand
ATTTCGGGGTCGAAGACGGTCTTGAGCACTTCGATTACCCTTTCCTGCATTTCCAATTCAGAGTTTTCCATTTTCCTGATAACTATAATAGTTGTCGCCCGCAAAGATAATGTGATCCACAAAACGGATGTTGACGGCTTTGCAGGCTTCTGCTGCTTTCTTCGTGAGATTGTCATCGTCGCGACTCGGTTGTGTCCTTCCGCTTGGGTGATTATGGCAAAGAACCACTCCAACTGCCATTCCCAAAAGGGCTTCTCGCAAGAGACAACGCACATCGACTGAAGTTCCTGCAATGCCTCCCCTGCTGAGCAGGACAGAGTTCTTGACTTTCATGCCCTGGTCGAGCAGAAGCAAATGACACTCTTCAACAGAGAGGTCCTGCATTTTGGGGCGGAAGTATTTGAAGGCATCGGCCGACGTCTTTATGAGCATGCGTTCCGGAAGATCTTCCTTGAGACGCTGATTAGCAAGCTGACAAGCCGCGACAATCGTGACAGCCCTTGCCTCGCCAATGCCATCATAGCGCATCAGATCCTTTACGGAGGCTTTGCTCAAATTCATGAGGCTATCGCTGTAATCCGAAAGGATGTTTCGCATGATATCGACAGCCGACTTGCCAGGCACGCCGCTTCCGATAAGGATAGCCAGCAGCTCAGCCTTGCTGAGAGAACCGGCGCCATTGACAAGCAATCGTTCGCGAGGCCGGTCTTCGGGAGCCCATTCCTTTATTGTCTTCATTCGTAAAAGTTCTCTTTAAACGCCTGCAAATCCTCGTTCCTTCCGCAAATGCACCGCAGCCACCAAGCACGAATGAAACCTGTTCCGTAGCCGATGAGCTGGATGAAGCTTGCCCAGACGGAAAGGATGCCTATCTTCACGCTCTTGTTGCGTATGGAACTGTCGATGAAGACGAGTGCCGAGAAGAGCAGCAGGGGCAAGAGGAATATCAGCATTCCGCCGATGCCGAAAATGATGAAAAGCATCGGACCATTGGCGCAGCCGGGCTTGGGCATACTCCATATAGCAATCATTCCTATCAAGGCCAGCAGCATGAAGACGAAGGCAAAGAGCAGACATGCAAATGTGCCTAACGTGAAAAGCATGGGCAACAGATGCACAAGTTTCAGACTGCCCGGATGCCTTTTCATCAAGTTGATGCGGGCAATGCCAGAGTTGTGAACTTGCTTGAAGAACTTCTTGAAGTCGGTTCTGCGCTTGTGCCAAACCCATGCTTCTGGAAAGAGACGGCAACTCGCTCCACTCTTGTAGATGCGCAGGCTCAAGTCGATATCTTCGCCGAATCGCATGGAAGAGAAGCCGCCAAGCTGTCGGTAGAGACTGCGGCGAATGCCCAGATTGAAGGAACGCGGATAGAACTTCTTGTCCATTTGCTTCTTTCCGCCACGAATGCCGCCAGTCGTAATGAACGATGTCATGCTGTAGCTGATGGCTTTTTGAACAGACGTGAAGCTCTCGTGAGCACGGTCCGGACCGCCCCAAGCATCGCATTCCTGCCTGTTTAGCTCAGCCTCGACCTCTTTCAGAAAGTCGGGAGGCAGGACGCAATCGCTGTCGAGGAAGATAAGGAACTCGCCCTGGCTACGTTCCGCAGCAAAGTTCCTGGTCGGTCCAGGCCCGCTGTTCTCCTTCGTATAATAGCGGAGCTGAAGCTTGCCGGCATACTTGTGGACAACACTTTCGCAGGGTTTGGTCGAGCCATCCTCAACGATGACAACCTCCATATCCTTGAAAGTTTGCTCCGTTAGGCTTTCGAGCAGTTCATCGACCTCATCCGGACGATTATATACGGGCACTATAATTGAGTACTTCATTTACTTGTTAATTAGGAAAATGGCTGGAATCTTGCTCAGGTCGGGCAGTTTCGTTTTCTTCCATTCCGAGATTGGGAGGGTTCGGATGTATTCGTCGGCAGTCGTGATGCCAGCAGCTATGCAGAGTCGTGTCTGCGGACGAAGGGTGCTGAGGAGCGCTTGGAACATCTTCTCGTTGCGGTATGGCGTCTCGATGAAAAGTTGAGTCTGTCCTTCTGTCCACGCTCTTGACTCGAGGGCTTTCAGTCGTTTTGCCCGATCCGAAGCATCAACAGGGAGATATCCATTGAAGGCGAAGCTCTGTCCACCCAGTCCACTACTCATCACAGCCATTATCATGCTGTTCGGACCAACCAGCGGAACGACTCGCAAGCCTTCCCGCTGAGCAATCCTAACGATGTCAGCTCCTGGGTCGGCTACTGCCGGACAGCCTGCTTCGCTGATAACTCCGACGGGTTTTCCCTCACGAAGCGGCTGCAGATACTGGCTGAACTGCTTCTCGTCGGCGTGCTTGCCCATCTCGAAGAACGTGCAATCGTCGATGGGAAAGGCTTTGTCGGTCTGTCGAAGGAAACGTCGTGCGGAGCGGATATTCTCGACGACGAAGTGCCGAATGCCCATGATAACCTCATGATTGTAAGGGGGCAAGACCTGTTCTATCGAGGTTTCGCCAAGCGTTACGGGTATGAGGTAGAGGGCTGAGAGCATTTCTTTAGTTAAGAGTTAAAAGTTAAAAGTTAAGAGTTGATGGATGTTGCGATGTCTTCTGGCGCAACGAGTTTCTGCTCGCCGCTTGTCATGTTCTTGAGCATCACCTTTCCTGCCTGCATTTCCGTCTCGCCGGTCATTGCGACGAAGGGAATGCCTTTCTGGTTGGCATACTGCATCTGCTTCTTCATCTTGCTGGCATCGGGATAGATTTCGCAGCGTATGCCTTGCCCACGAAGCTGTGAGATGATGGGAAGCGAGTAGTCGGTTTCCTTCTCGCCGAAGTTGATGAAGAGCACTTGAGTTGCCGTCGTGACGGCTTCCGGGTAGAGGTTCAGCTGATTGAGAACGTCGTAGATGCGGTCCGCACCAAAGCTAATCCCCACTCCACTCAAGCCGGGCATACCGAAGATGCCAGTCAAGTTATCGTAGCGACCACCTCCCGTGATGCTTCCTATCTCGACATCCAGAGCTTTCACCTCGAAGATGCAGCCCGTATAGTAGTTGAGACCGCGTGCAAGTGTCAGGTCAAGTTCCAGTTGAGAGTGTAGGTTTGAGAGTTTCGAGAGCACATATTCCACCTCGTCTATGCCTTTCTGTCC
>ONSR01000104.1 GCA_900320565.1 uncultured Prevotellaceae bacterium | reverse complement strand
GGCTCCTATAACCTCATCACACACACCCTCGCTGCTTCAAAAATAGCCCATTCCATCGTAAAAATCAATGATCTTGCTGCCTTAGAAGCCGCCATTCAACCCAACACAAAAGTCATCTACGCCGAGACTTTGGGCAATCCGAACAGCGATGTGCTGAACATAGAAGGTGTGGCTGAGGTGGCACACAGGCATGGAATCGTCTTTATCGTCGATAACACGTTTGCTCCGTTATTGATTAGTCCCCTCGAACATGGGGCAGACATCGTCGTACACTCAGCCACGAAGTTTATCGGAGGGCACGGCACAACCCTTGGCGGCGTGATAGTTGATGGCGGAAAGTTCGACTGGAAAGCCAATGCAGACCGTTATCCTTCGATAGCAAAGCCTGATGCCAGCTACCACGGAGCCGTGTTTGCCGACGTTGCAGGGGCAGCCGCTTTCGTGACAAGGATACGTGCCGTCATCCTTCGCGACACAGGCGCAGCCATTTCGCCCTTCAATGCCTGGATTCTTTTGCAAGGAGTTGAGTCGTTGCCATTGCGCATCGAGCGTCACACAGAGAATGCCTTGAAGGTGGTCGATTACCTGTCGAAGCACCCGCTCGTCGAGAAAGTGAACCATCCGGCCCTCGCCTCTCATCCCGACCATGCGCTCTACGAGCAGTACTTCCCCAATGGAGGAGCCAGCATCTTCACTTTCGAGATAAAGGGCGGAGAGCAGGCCGCTTGGAAGTTCATCGATGCGTTGCAGATCTTCACCCTGCTTGCGAATGTTGCCGACGTGAAGAGCCTCGTCATTCATCCTGCAACGACTACCCACTCGCAGCTCTCCGACGAGGAACTTGCCGAGCAGCACATCACGCCCAGCACCATTCGACTGAGCATCGGTGTTGAGCATATCGACGACATCATAGCGGACCTCGAACAGGCTTTTAATGCAATAAAATAAGGTATAGAATCGTTATTTATAGGACCCCCTTGCCCCCTTTAGGGGGAAAAACAGTAAATAGTAAAACATTAAATAGTAAATGTTATGGCAATCTACAACTCAATTACTGAACTTATCGGCAAGACGCCGTTGGTTCAACTCAGCACTTTTGTAAAGAATCGCGACCTGAAAGCTAACGTCATAGCTAAAGTGGAGTTCTTCAACCCAGGTGGCAGTGTCAAGGACCGTATCGCTCTCAGCATGATACTCGATGCCGAGGAGAAAGGCATCCTCAAGCAAGGTGGCACCATCATCGAACCGACCAGCGGTAACACGGGTGTCGGACTCTCGCTCGTGGGTGCAGTTCGTGGCTATAAAGTCATCCTGACCATGCCCGAGACGATGAGCATCGAGCGCAGAAAGCTTGCACAGGCTTATGGTACAGAAATAGTCCTCACGCCTGGCAGTGAAGGCATGAAGGGTGCTATCCGCAAGGCAGAAGAACTACGCGACAGCACACCCGGTGCAGTCATCTTGCAGCAGTTCGAAAACCCGGCAAACCCAGCTATCCATGCCAAGACGACAGGCGAAGAGATTTGGAAAGACACAGAAGGCAAGGTCGATGTTTTTGTTGCTGGTGTTGGTACTGGTGGAACGGTTTCAGGCACAGCCAAGGCTCTCAAGGCTCACAATCCCAATGTCTATGTTGTTGCTGTTGAGCCAGCCTCGAGCGCAGTCCTCTCCGGTCAACCTTCTGGTCCTCACAAGATTCAGGGCATTGGTGCAGGCTTCGAGCCAAAGAACTTCGACCGTCCTCTCATCGACGAGATTCTGCCCGTCAGCAACGAAGATGCCTTTGCAACAGCTCGTGCAGTTGCCAAGGAAGAAGGCATCTTTGTAGGCATTTCCTCTGGTGCAGCAGCTTATGCCGCCAGTGTAATAGCCCAGCGTCCTGAGTTTGCAGGCAAGAACATCGTCGTTCTTTTACCCGACACAGGCGAACGCTATCTCTCTACAGCTTTGCTCGAAGAATAAAGAAAAGCAGTCAATCTCTTTTCTGTTTGCAGATAATTTTGTACTTTTGTCTCTCGAAGGATAATATAATCGAGGGAAACGTATGAAATTATCTGCATCTTTTTTCCTATTCTTCTTTGCTCTGACTGTTTCGGTACAGGCACAGGAACTCCGCGACTTTGGGGCGCGCCTCGGTGCTAAAGCATCCGAGAAGACAACATTCCAGACTGCAGGACCCTGGAAACCAGTCACAGACATTCGCTCCGACCTCGTGATGGTCTATGGAGCCAACGACAATCGCCGCATGACCTTCCACGAGAGAGTGGAGTCGTGGAGACAGAGAGGCTACACCACCCACTTCATGACAGGCATAGCCTGGGGCGACTATCAGGACTATTTCACGGGTAAGTGGGACGGCAAGTGGCACCTCGATGAAGGGCAAAAGACGATGCAGGGCGACACCATCTGGCACGGCCGCCTCATTCCTTATATCATTCCCACCAAGAACTATCTCGCTTACTTCAAGGAGCGCCACATCAAGCCCGTGATAGACGCCGGCATAGATGCTATTTTCCTCGAGGAGCCAGAGTTCTGGGCGAGGGCAGGTTACAGCGAGGCCTTCCAGCGCGAGTGGCAGGACTACTACGGCTTCCCGTGGCGGCCTCAGCACGAGAGTGCGGAGAATACCTACCTCTCCAACAAACTCAAATACCACCTCTACTATCGTGCTCTCGATGAGGCTTTCGCGTATGCCAAGCAGTATGGGCGCGAGAAGGGGATGAACGTACGCTGTTATGTGCCGACGCATTCCCTGCTCAACTATTCCCAATGGGCCGACGCATTCCCTGCTCAACTATTCCCAATGGCAGATTGTGTCGCCCGAAGCCTCGCTCGCCTCGATGGAGAACTGCGACGGCTACATCGCGCAGGTTTGGACGGGAACCTCTCGCGAGCCGAACTACTTCAACGGCAAAGCCAAGGAACGTGTCTTCGAGACGGCATTCCTGGAGTACGGCTGTATGGAGTCCATGACACGACCCACAGGCCGCAAGATGTTCTTCCTGACCGATCCCATCGAGGACAGAGCAAAGGACTGGGAGGATTACAAACGCAACTATCAGGCGACTTTCACTGCCCAATTGCTATACCCACAGATAGCCGACTACGAAGTGATGCCTTGGCCCGACCGCATCTACGAAGGCTTGTATAAAGTGAGCGCCAATAGCGATGAGCGGGCTCACATCCCTCGTTTCTACTCCACGCAGATGCAGGTGATGATTAACACGCTGAACCACATGCCACTTTCCGAGAATCGGGTGAGCGGTTCACAAGGCATCTCTGTCCTGATGTCGAATTCCATGATGTTCCAACGCTCGCCTCGACCAGTGGAAGGTTACGACGATCCGCAGCTCTCCAACTTCTACGGCGAGGCGCTTCCCCTCTTGAAACGAGGCATTCCCGTCAGCATCACGCACATCGAAAACGTGGGTTATCCGGAAACTTGGAAGGACGTGAAGGTGCTCTTGATGTCCTACAGCAACATGAAA
>ONSR01000105.1 GCA_900320565.1 uncultured Prevotellaceae bacterium | reverse complement strand
ATCATGACGAGGGGGGAATCCTCGTCTGCGTGCTTTTCGCCATAGTGGGCATCGGCGTCGATGTCCTGCAGCAGTTGGAGCCATGCGGCATCAGCGATGCTGAGGTTCAGGAAGCCCTTCACCACGTTGTACTTACTGACGGCAGGGCAGTTGGCAACGAGGTATTCGCCAATTTCCTGACCCGTCTGTTCGGGACTCTTGCGCGCCATCTTTACAAAAGGAAAGACCACGAGCGTCAGATTACCTTCAAACTCGCTGCGCGTCTTCTGCAGCTGCACCATCTTCTCGGGCACCTCCTGTTGGTAGAGTGCCTTTACGGCAGCCAGTGCTGCCTGTTGTATCTGTTGTTCTATCATCATCTTGTTTGGTTATCTATGCTTTTGTTATCTTCTGAATACGCTGACGTGCATGCCGTCAGTTATGGCGACATATTTCTCTAGTCCTGTGTCACCCTCGCCACCATTGGTGATGATTCCGCCATTGTTCATGTCGTAAGTCTTCTTGCACTTGGGACAGGTGGCAATACCCTTGGTGTCCATCGTCACCCGATAGTTCGGGTTGATGGTGTTGTTCTCGTTGCGAACACAGTTAGGACACTGTACGTCGTAGGCTACAAAGCCCCCGTAGGGTTCGGTGATGAGTGTCTGGAAGCCCACGATGATGCCGTTGTTGAGGCCCAGAATGAATTTCGCCTGCACCTCCTCGGCTGTTTCGGGCACAGAGGATGGCTTGTCGCCGTTGCTATTCTGGAAGAGGAGATACTTCTGGCCTTTCTGCACCTGTTCGGTAATGAGGCAGAAGACGCCTCGCGAACCGGCAATCAACGATGTTGCCAGTGTTTCGTCAAGGTGTATCGAGTTGTCGTACGCAAAGCGGCAGGGCCACGTGCTGTACTCTGCCTCGGCACCGCTGCAGCCTGACATCAGACAGCCAACCGCCAATAGCCAAATGCCAACCAACAGCTGCCTCATGCCAGCAGCCTCCTTTCTGCGTCCTTTGCTTTCTCGAAGGCGAAACCTTCGAGCACGTTGGTCATCAGGGCCTGGATGCGGTCGTTGCACAGGTTGCCAATGGAGCCTTCGTGGGTATGGTGGATGTTCTTGTCGGGACGGAACATGCCGGACTCGATAGCCAGGCCGACCTGCTTGTAGGCGTCTCTGAAGGGCAAACCTTCAGAAGCGAGCTTGTTGACCGTCTCCACGCTGAACATGGGGTCGTACATGGGGTTGTCGAGAATGTCCTCGCGTACCTCTATCTTATTGATAATGTATGCCGTCATCTGCAGGCAGTCCTTCAATTCGCCGAAGGCAGGCAGGAATACCTCCTTGATAATCTGCAGGTCACGGAAGTAGCCTACAGGCAGGTTGTTCATGATGAGTGTCACCTGCTGGGGCAGGGCCTGCAGCTTGTTGCACTTGGCACGAATGAGCTCGAAGACGTCGGGGTTCTTCTTGTGCGGCATGATGCTCGAGCCAGTGGTACACTCCTTCGGCAACTTGACGAACGAGAAGTTCTGCGAGTTGAACAGGCAGGCGTCGAAGGCCAGCTTGGCCAGTGTTCCGGCGATGGTTGCCAAGGCGAAGCCCACGTTGCGCTCCGTCTTGCCGCGTCCCATTTGGGCGTACACCACGTTGTAGTCCATCGTGTCGAAGCCCAGCAGGTCGGTCGTCATCTGGCGATTCAAGGGGAATGAAGAGCCATAGCCTGCAGCAGAGCCCAACGGGTTGCGGTTGGTCATCTTGTACGCAGCCTGCAGGAACAGCATGTCGTCCGTCAGGCTTTCGGCATAGGCGCCGAACCACAGTCCGAAGCTGCTGGGCATAGCCACCTGCAAATGGGTGTAGCCCGGCATGAGCACGTCCTTGAACTGGTTGCTCTTCTGGATCAGCTCGTCGAAGAGCACCTTCACCAAGTCGGCCACCTCCATCAGCTCGTGACGGGTGAAGAGCTTCAGGTCTACCAGCACCTGGTCGTTGCGGCTGCGGCCTGAATGAATCTTCTTGCCCATGTCGCCTAATTGGCGCGTCAGCATCAGCTCCACCTGCGAGTGGACATCCTCCACGCCGTCCTCAATCTGGAACTCGCCGCGCTCGCAGATGTCGTAGATGTTCTTCAACTCCTTGAGCAATAGCGGCAGCTCGTCCTTGCCGATGAGTCCGATAGACTCCAGCATGGTGATATGAGCCATAGAGCCCAGCACGTCGTACTTGGCGAGATAGAGGTCCATCTCGCGGTCGCGACCTACGGTGAAGCGCTCAATCTCGGCATTCACCTCGAAGTTCTTCTCCCACAGTTTGTTTGCCATAGTTCTTTTTCTTATGGGGCCTATAGGGTGTATAGGGCTAATCGGTCCTATAGGGCTGATGAGTTATACATATGGAATCTGCGACAGGACGTCGGCAATTTTCTCTACGCCGTCCTGCAGGGGACCGGCCACCATGCCCTTGAGCATGAAGGGGATATCGGCCTTGACGGTCACCTTCATCTTGCTGTTGTTGGCGTCGACGGGCAACACCTGAATCCACAGGTTGAAGGGCATGGGCGACTGCTCGGTCTCGAACTTGACGCACTTAGGCTCTTCGCGCTCGATGATGCGCAGTTTGATGGTGCCCACGGGCGGAACGCTGACCTGCACGCTGTCACTGTCGAACTCGAAGTCCTCCAACTTGTCCTGCGGCACGCGGTCGCGGACACGTTCCAGGTTTGACAGGTCGCTGATATTCCGATAGACATCCTCTACAGGGTAGGGGATTTGCTTGATGCTACTTTCAAATTTTGTCATTGTTTAATGGGAATGATGGGATTAATGGGTTTGATGGGAA
>ONSR01000110.1 GCA_900320565.1 uncultured Prevotellaceae bacterium | reverse complement strand
CATCTTGGTCATGATTTCCAACTGACGCTTCTGGATGTCTGCTTTTGTCATTTTTGCCATGATAAAAACGTTTTTATAGGGTTAATAATTAAGTGATTCAAAGTCGATTTCACAACGGCGGTGCTGGGCACGCAAGCGCATAGCCTGCTGTTCGCGGAAACGCTGCTCCTGCTCTTCCAGTTCGCGGGCTTCCTGCTCCTCCTTGGCCTTTGCCTCGGCTTCACGCTTTGCGGCTTCCTCCTGCTCAGCCTTCTTCTTGGCTTCCTCTTCGGCAGCACGCTTGGCGGCTTCCTCTTCCTCGGCTTTCTTCTTGGCTTCGTCGTCGTCGCCACACTCGCGCTTCAGCTGTGCCTCAATCGCCTTGTCGATAGCCTCCGACTGCTCGCGTGTTGCCACGTCGGTCTGCTCGTAGGCAGGATGGGTCACGTTGGCCACATCGTAAAGCTCAACGATGCGCTTCACATGGCGCAGCCAAACTTCCTTGCCGTCGATGGTCTCGTTGGTACGCTCGTAGGATACGCCATTCTCGGTGTCCTCCCAGTCATCGCGGAAAGCGAACGACATGCCGAAGACGTTGCCCAGGCGAATCTGTTCCAGAGTGTCGTCGCCTACGGTGGTGTTGGGGTAGTCGCAACTGATTTCTACGTTGCGCTCTCCTGGCTTAATGCTCAGAGTGCCCTTGCCTTTGTAGCAGCGGCCAATCATGTCTTCAATTCTCGTCGAGTGATTGTTGTTGTAGATCACGTCGGAGCGGTCGAAGACATCCTGAGTGATACATCCCGGCTCAAGTATCTCAAAGACTACGCGGGTGTCACTCCAAGGTGTGAGGTTGACTGACCTCACGCCATACACGATGGGGTGTCCTACCACGGTGCGACTTGGCTGCCCGTTGGCATCCTCGCGTACTTGCAGGTTGCACTCCTCGATGGGGATGAATCTTGTCTGTTTCATATTCTCGTTGTACATTTGAAAATGTTATCTACTTATCGGGCGTTTTAGCGTCCGGGGTTTACTGCGCGATGCACGCGGATTTCGCGCTTCTTTCTCTGTTGCTGAATCTCGCGCTCCAGAGCGTCGATTTCCTCTTTTGTCGGGTTGGGTGTCATAAGTCTCTATTTTTGTCGTTAAAAACTTGATTACTAATGAAGGTGGTGGCTTGATTACTAATGAAGCTGGGTGCTTGATTAGTAATAAAGGTTTTAACCCTCTTCTGAGCCACCTTCTCCGCCACCCTCCACGGTGTAGTTGCCGGGCTTCAGCTGGGTGCTCGCGTCGCTCTTGGCGATGAGAGCCTTCAGCGTCATGAGGTTGGCCGATGCCATTGGCACGTCGCCATCCTCCACGGCTGGCATGTCGAAGTCGCGGCGGGCTTCGTTCACGGTGCAGAGTCCTGCCTGCATCTTCAGTTGTGCCACTTTTGCCCTTCGCTCTGGATCCATCACCATCAGCGGGTCTTCGCAGATGTGAATGCGACGTGTGCCGTAGTCCTTGAAGCCTATCAGTTTACGGGCAATCTCTTTTTCGTTGCCCGTTTTCTGAGGCAGGATGGTTCTGGTGTGAAACTCCATCGTCGCATTCTGATAGTCGTTGTAATGCGAGTTGGTATCAAGCATCAGCAACGGACGAGGCACACCGAAGAATCTGCTCACGTCATCGTTGGTGGCACCCATCTGCTCGAACATCTGCATTTCTTGCGATGTCATCTGGATATTGGTGAACTTCTCAAGTCCCTGAATCGCCAGGATGTCATGACCAGTGTAGAGTTTCTTCTGAATCTCGCTGGCGTATTCATCTGCCTGCTCCTTGTTGTAGCGACCGGCAGCGAGTGTGCCTTGTGGTGCTGCGCCACGATCTTCGCTGATGAATCCCTTCACGCGACCGCCCTTTGCAGCCGTCTCCAATGACTGTTGGCGCAGGGTACGATTGAGTGATAGTGTCTCGATGGCATACTGCAATGTCGGGATGCCCCATATACCGTTCAGATAACGGAAGGTATTTGGGAAGTGCAACAGGTCTTCACGCGGCACGTCTGGTATCGTCATGTAGCCGTGGTCGGTCAGATAGGTGATACCCACAAAGCGACCTGTATTCACATTGTAACCGCCCGACTTTACCAGCCATAGGTGCAATGGGAATCCGAACTCGTCGCGCTCGATATACACAAAACTGTTGCCGTAGAACAGACGGTTGATCTCCACCAGTTTCCACATGTCCGATGCGCTCATGATGGGGTTCGGCTCTTCCTGAAGCAGATAGTTCAGTCGCTTACCGAGACCGCGCATATCCACGTAATAGTTGCCTTTCTCGAAGT
>ONSR01000111.1 GCA_900320565.1 uncultured Prevotellaceae bacterium | reverse complement strand
TTGCGCACCGCCTTCAGCAGGGCTTGGCGGTCGGCCTTCAGCGAGTAGGGCGCATCCTGCGGAATCACGCTCATGTAGTTGGGGTACTTGCCCTCGACCTTTAGAGTCCCCCGCCAATCGGGGGACGGCTATAATGCAGGGGGCTAAATTCCAAATGGATTTCCAAAGCCGAATGGGTTGTTAAATCCGAACGGGTTGGTGCCCGTGTTCTCTTTCTTCTGCCAACGCCATGCGATCTTGCTGATGACGTTGGCAAAGCCTGATACGCTGTAAGCGGCTTTGTTTACCATCTTGTCAATGATTCCATCGTCGCCATGCTTCACAAAGTACATCTTCTTTCGTTTTCGGTCGTAGAAGAGTCCAAAGCTCACAATGTTGTCGTCTGACTCGATGTCCTTTTTCAATTGTTCGAGGTCGATGTCTTGAATCTGTTCGATTTCCATATTATTGATGCTTTAATGATTTATGCTGCTAATCTCATTTCAACCCCTGCTTTATAGCCGCCCCCTTGCCATAGGGGGCTCAAAAGGTCGAAGTACATGCCGTTCATCACGGGCCGCAGATCATCGTTGGCACAAGCGAACTGCGAGCGTTTCATCACCCGCTTCAGCATGCCGCTCTCCAGCGTCCACTCCGTGCGGGAGGCTTCGAGGTGTCGCGGTGTGGGGTACTCGTCGGCATTGTCGAGCGGCAGGATGGTCTCGCCGCTCTCGTGTTGGAGGCGGAACTTCATGTCGCTCTCGGTGGTGGCGAGGATGGTGACCGGCTGCTCCGTGAGTTCGCTCAGAGCGTCGCGCAACAGGTCGGCACCGATGCAGAACCGCCCGCCGCCCTCGCATCCCTGGAGTGCGAGCCGGTACGTCAGCCATGCCTCCGTGTCCGAGCCCGTCATGGTGATGGTCTGCTGCTGTTCGTCCACCATACAGAGCACGTCGCCCAGAATCGGCAGAGCGTTCTTTGCGTTAATCACTCGGCAGATGTTCTTCACTGCCATTTCCATCGCTGTCTTTGAAATCTGAAGTTTCATAGTTGCTATTGTTTTATTCGTTTGAAGAGTTGACTACCGCTTGGGCATATCCACGATGGTAGCCTTTGGTTTCGCTTCCTGCTCATGCTTCATGCGGGCCACGGTGTTCTGATATGGTCGATGGCTGATGGGCAGGACGTTGGGGTTGTAATCCTTCAACGCCTCCAAGAATTTCTTCTTTGTCTTATACACCTTGCCGTCGATATGCCAATGGCGGTAGCCCTTACCGAAGTCGCCGTTCTTGCGCTTCGGTGTATGGTCGCAGAAGCCCAGCCGCCCGTCCTCAGTCTCGTAGGTCAGCGTGTGCTCGTCTTCCCAAGCTGCGCTGCATACAAAGTGGAACGGGATGGCTTTCAGTTCGTCGATGGTCATACATTAGTCCTCCACATGTTTCGTCACTCCGCAAGCATCAGCCAACAGCGTGACCTTCTCGCAGAAGAAATCCACTTGGTCGGCCAGTTCATGCTCTGCCCAATTATACTTAGAGCGTTCCACGTTGCGGTCAATCATCGCAAAGAACTCCTTGCGCTGCTCATCCGTCACGCATTTCTCGCTCACCAGATAGTCGGTCGTTTCCTTGAACGTCTTCGCCAGTTGCTCAATGCAATCGCGCAGCCATTCCTTGCTCTTTGTCATCAGCAACTTGCGACGTGTCTCAGGCTGACAATCCTCAATGCACGTCGGCTGTCTTTTGCTCTCTCCTGGGAACGTGTCGAAGATGTAAATCCCCGACAAGTCCCTCCGTTTCAATTCTGTCATAATTTTCAATTTTCAATTAATCCATTTCGGGTATCTCATCCCCGCCCTGCGCCGAGGTGATGAGCGAGGTCAGACCCGCCTTCTCCTTGTCGATGCCCCGCTTCGCATCCTCCTTCACTTTGCTTGGGGTGGTGGAGTAGTTCAGTCCCAGTGCCTCGAATTGCATCAGCAGCGTGCGCTGGAGCTTATCGTAATGGGGCAGCAGGGGGTGCGCCTCGAACTTCATCTGTCCTGTCGAGCCGTCGCCCCAGTCAGCCAGCTTGCGTTGGCCATTGGTCAGTTCATCTTGTATCTGGTCGAGCATAACTTCATTCATGGCCGTTGCCCTGACTTGTGGCATCAGCCACAACTCCATTTTGGCACCCGTGCGTGCTTCTATCATCTTGCGCAGCTCCATTGTTTTGCCATAGTTATTTGCTTTTTGGTTTTCGTCCTCTCTTGTTGTGGAATATGATGGGCAACTGCTGTGAACGCTCCCACGGATCACGGTAGCGGCTCACGTCAATCTTTCGCACCGGCAGCTTGCCGAAGTAGGGCTCCTCCTGCCATCGCTCCCACTCGTCATCGCACCAGCGTTTCAGCGGATGCTTCGGTGTGTGCTCACTCTTGCGACTCCGGGCGATGCGGGCGTTCAGTGCATGACGGGTGCCCAGACAGACAAGCGTTTCCTGACTCCCGAACTCGCGTTCCGCTTCAGGTATCAGTCCCAGCAGCGGGCACTCATTGCAACAGTCCGGCTGCTCAGGGTGTAGTTGTATCTGTTTGAATGGTTTTGCTGGCATAATCAGAAATTTATTTGATGTTCATCGAATAAATGCGTCACCTCGGCATAGTCATCATGCGAGCATGTGCCTCTGCTCTCGGTTTGCAATTTATTTTGCTGTTCGTGGGGATAGTTCGTAATTGGGTGATTCTTCGGTTGGTGTCCGTGCCACGTTCCTCGGAGCGGTAGCCGTTGGGCCGTAGAAAAACGAGAATTTCAAAATTTCCCGTGTTAAATGATATGTATAGGGATAGTGGATTTGGGAATAATAGGGCTTGAAGAAAAAAGAGTACCCCCGAGGTCATCGATAATTCGAATTTTGGGCGACTGATGCCCTTTTCGTGGCTTCTAAGCGCGTTTCAAAAGTTGTTTATGTATCCCTTTGTCCTCGATATGCCTCGCGCCTACGTTGGTGTGGCGGGCTGTGGCAGGGTCTTCACAATTAACAATTTCTGTGAGATGAACCAATCGATTGGCTCATGCGTGCGGCTCAGTCCGCTCATGTTGCGGTGCAAGGTGTAGTAGTCGTCGGCAGGTATCAAGCACTCAGCCCACACCTTGCCCGTCATGTCAACGGCTGGCAACGATGGCGTGGCCGACGAGTGCCAGCCAGGACGGTGGGCGAAGCGGAGCACCTGACCATTGGAACCGATGCCGATGTCATACACATTGCCATTGCTCACCTCTACCCAGCGACAGCGGTCGTGCGTCGCCTTCACTATCTGGTTGCGCCTTGGCCTTCTGTCTTGCATCAGCAGCGGTCGCTGACGAGTGAGGTCGATGAGTGCGAAGCCTGTGCCGACGTAGTGGAGTGCGATGTCGTTTGGTGCTCGCGCCTCAATCCATTCACCGATGGGCAGCACCATGTCTCGGTCGATGAATAGCGGGTGAAGTCCGTCGGCCTCCTGTCGGAATAGTTTATATACTGTTATCGTTTCCATGTGCTCGATTGATTGCTTTTGTCAATGCCTCGCCATAGGTCACGCCATTGTTCTCGTAACTCATAATGAGGTCGTACCACTTTGGCCAGAGTCGCTTGAGGGTGTCGATGCCGTCGCTGTTGATGTGGGCACCGAAGCCACAGCCCATGCAACCTGTTCGCCTTGCGCCCTTCTCGTAGATGTCTGGCAGCTTCAGCCCTCGGTCACGGATGTATGCCCACACGTCTTCGTCGGTCCATATCGCCAGGGGCAGGGAGCGCGGGTGTTGCTTACCATCAGAACCGAAGAAGTTGCAACCGCCTTGCTGGATATATCCGAGCGTGCGCTGATAACTCTCATGTGCCAACAGTCCGATGTACGGGTGCCGGCCTGTCTGATTACCGTAGTCGTAGGCTGGCAGATGCTTCAGCCAGTGGCAGCAGCGGGCACTCACCTCGTAGGGTTCATTCAGAAGATACATCCATCGTTCGGGGATGCAATACTTGTTGTCGCGTCGGAGCAGTTCGCGGCTCGACTGGCAATAGGGGTTTCGCCTGACGCATTGTATCTGGTGGCTCACCTTCTTGCTGACGAGCGGGAATCCATACTCGGCAAAGACTTGTTTCAAGGTCTTGCGAGGTCGCACGATGTCGATGTCCTTGCCCTCGGCTTTCAGTTGCCGAATGAATCGGCAGACGCTTGGCGACTCACAGCCGGTCATCACGAACATGCACTTGACTCGCGGGATGATCACCTCGACGAGTGACAGCATCGCCACCGAATCCTTGCCACCACTGAAGGACACATACACCTGCCCGTCGAAGTGGCTTACACCTGCCCGTCGAAGTGGCTGGCGAACTGGTCTATCACTCCGAGCGAGTGGTCAATCTTTTGTGTCAGCGTCCACGCCTGACGTTCCCTGAGTGTCTTTAGGTCCATTGTTCATTCGTTGTTTCCATTTCTCGAATTGCTCCGATGTCTTTTGTTTGTACTCATCTTTCGTCACCCATCCGAACCGCGTCTTGCGGATGCCCCGCTTCGTCGGCTCATACTTACCGCCAATCCTCTCGGCAAACGCCTTCATCTTCTGTTGCCGATCACCCTCCGCTTCATCCTTCGGCATCGTTCGTGAAGCCTGCCGCCAGTGGCTCTTCATTTCCTCATGCGTCCGATGGTGGCAGTCAGGACAAAGCAAAATGAGATTGTTGTAGTCAAAACATCGCTCCTTCATGCGCTCCAGCAGCGTGTCGGCTGGTTCATCGGGGACTCCCTCCACAGGGTTGATATGGTGTACTGTCTTGGCTGGCGTGATGTAACCGTCTGGCAGAATGCCTTTCTCGATTCCCTCACGTCGGCATCGCTCACATAAACCCTGACACTCCGCAATCTTTCGCTCCCTCAGATCGTGCCACTCCTTCGTGTTGAAGAGCGACATATACATTAGGTGTTTCGCGTTGCGATTTACTTTCTTCTTCATACATCCGATTGAATAATTAAGTTCATCAGGTGCAACAGGTCATCGCGTGTGAGGTTCATCTGGCGATGGAACCCTTCTGCGTCGGTGCGGGTGATGATCCATGTGTCTCCCTTGCGGTCTTTTGTTAGTGTTACCATTCTATTCCAAAGGGTCTGAATCCCATTGCGTCTAACTGTTTCTCAAGTTCTGGATTGGGCTTGCTGGGCTTTTGTGGCTCCGCATACTTGAACGGCTCGTCATCTGGTATCATGGTGCAAGCCCTCCATCTCGTCAAGTTGCTCAGTTCCCATGTCGCGGTCGAAGTCCTCAAAGACGATCTGCTGCGGCATGGTGTCTGGGTCGTAGTGTTTCTTTCTGCGAGTGCGTGCGCCATAGACCATCGCACGTCCGTTGCTCATGATGTTGTCGGCCTGCTGAATCTCCTGACGGTT
>ONSR01000112.1 GCA_900320565.1 uncultured Prevotellaceae bacterium | reverse complement strand
GCGCTCGAAGGATGTGATGAAGCCCGTCACAAAGCTCCTGCATGTTCGCCGCCCCTTGCTGCAAATCAGCAACCTCGCCATCCACTTCAACCGTCAGGTAAACGATGGCGTGAAGCTGAGCAAGCAGAAGGACATGTTGCCCATTCTTGGCATCATCAACGACGAATTGGAGAAAGGCAACTTGCTCCTGAAGCTGATTTGCGAAGAGCTGAAAGTCAAGCAGAAGGACATCCTCGACTTCGATCTCTACCTTGCCGATGCCACTCCAGCCTGCACTTTCGGCATTCACGACGAGTTCATTTCAAGTGGACGACTCGATGACCTCAGCATGGTTCATGCCGGACTGCAGGCTCTCTTGCAAAGCGGAAAAAAGACGCCAAAGGTAACGCAAGTGCTTGCCATCTTCGACAACGAAGAGACGGGCTCGCAGACGAAGCAGGGTGCTGGCAGTCCTTTCCTTGCAAGCCTGATTGACCGCATCGTTCTGGCTCAAGGTGGCACAGCAGAGGACTTCCATCGCAGCATAGAGAAGGCTTTCATGGTGTCTGCCGATAACGCTCATGCCTGGCACCCGAACTATAGTGAGAAGTACGACCCGACGAATCATCCTGTGCTTGGAGGTGGGCCTGTCATCAAGTTCAATGCCGCCCAGAAGTATGCAAGTGATGCAGTTTCAGCAGCCGTCTTTGCAGGACTCTGCGAGAAGGCAGGTGTGCCATGCCAGCGTTTCGTGAACCATAGCGATGTGGCAGGCGGAAGCACACTTGGCAACATCCTTGCCTCTTCGCTTCCCGTCAAAGGCGTCGATATGGGCAATCCCCTGCTGGCCATGCACAGTTGCCGCGAAACTGCCGCTGTGGCGGACCACCTCTATTGCATAAAAGCCTTCAAGACATTCTACGAAGAATAACGAAGATTTTCTGCAAAAAGATTGAAGTGGAACAATAATTATTGTACTTTTGCAAAGGAATTAAGAACAAAAGGTTATGACAGCAGCACAACTAAATGCGATGAACACCGAGCTTTGGCAAAGCATTGGAGCCATAGCCGACAGCGAGCCGTTGATGAGACGCCTGACCCGCTATGCTAAGAAACTGTTGAAGGAACGCGAAGCCGATCCTACGCTTATGACGAAGGAAGAGTTCTTCAATAAGATTGAAAGAGCCGAGAAGCAGCCAGGCAAAAGTTTTGCAAGTGTAGAAGAACTCGACAAATATATTCGCGCGTTATGAGCCGATATACGGTTATCATCAAAGAGGAAGCACAAGCAGACTTGAAAAAATTGCTTCGCTCTGAACCGAAAGCATATAAAAAGGCCATAGGACTTATAGGTGAACTTTATGAGCACCCACAAACCGGATTGGGTCATCCCGAACCGCTAAAAGGCAAGCCGGAAGGGCGATGGAGTCGCCAGATATCGAAGAAGCATAGGCTTATCTATCGCATTTTCGAGACGGAAGTCCATGTGGATGTTCTCACTGCCTACGGGCATTACGACGACAAGTAAGTTTACTCCTTGAATATACAGAAACAAAAAGTGGCAGGCCTGCACCAGAGCAAACCTGCCACTTTTATGAATAAATATATAGTGTGTCGTTCAATCTTCAATTTTCAATCTTCTATTAATTGCAGGAACTCGTCTTCGCTCATGATGCGGATGCCGAGTTTCTGTGCTTTCTCGAGTTTAGCAGGCCCCATGTTGTCGCCGGCAAGGATGAAGCTTGTCTTGTTGCTGATACTGCCTACATTCTTGCCGCCATGCTGCTCGATGAGGGCTTTGTATTCATCGCGGCTGTGATGCTGGAAGACGCCACTTATGACGATTGACTGCCCTGCAAGTTTATCGGATTGAGCCTGCTTCTGTTGCTCACCGATTTCCATCTGAAGGCCATATCCGCGAAGACGCTCCACGGAGGCTCTATTGACGGGATTGGCAAAGTACTGGATGACGCTATCAGCAATCACTTCGCCTATGCCATTTACTTGCATCAGACTTTCCTTCGAAGCATCTGCTACCTTATCCATGCTACCGTAATAGCGTGCCAGAGTCTTGGCAGCAATCTCGCCTACGAAACGGATTCCAATTGCATAGAGAACACGCTCGAAAGGCACCTTCTTACTCTCTTCGATGCTGGCCAATATCTTACGGACGCCCTTATTGTCAGTCGCGAGCGGGTCGGTAATCTGTTCCTCTTTCAACTCATACAGGTCGGCAGCATCATGAATAAGCCCTTGCCGATAGTAGTCGTCAACCGTCTCAGGTCCAAGCGAAGTGATGTTCAT
>ONSR01000113.1 GCA_900320565.1 uncultured Prevotellaceae bacterium | reverse complement strand
CTGACGGTTGAAGTGGATGGCGAGGTTGCTGATTTGCAGCAAGGGGCGGCGAACATGCAGGAGCTTTGTGACGGGCTTCATCACATCCTTCGAGCGCACAATGACGCGGCCTGCAAGGGTGAGTGGACGGTCGAACCAAGTGCTCATGATGGGACCGCCATAAACCTCTGTGTTGAGGCGGACGATGCCGCCTTTTCCAGTCATCTCAGCATTAGGTTTGATGCGGAAAGTAGGCGAGTCGCAATGTGCACAAATCATGTGGAAGCCGACCTCGCTAAGAGGTTCTGTGCCAATACGGAAGGCATAGACGGACGAGTCGTTCTTCGTGAGGAAGAACTGCTTGCCTGGCTTCATCTTGCCAAGCTTGTCGCAGGCATCAAGACGCTCGAAGCCTGCCTCTTGGAGTTGCTTACTAATAGTCTCGACGGCCAGGAAGTTCACAGGCGAGTTGTCGAGGAATTGCAGAAGGGAGTTAATATAGTTCATAGTTATGAGTTCATAGTTGTCTTCCGTTAAAAGGAGGACTAAATGCTAAGTACTGCGAGGTCGTCGATGAGTTCTTTCTTGACGGGCTTGTCACTCTTGATGGCGTTGCTGAAGGGAACATAAACCACCTCGTCGTTCTTGATGCCAATCATGATGTTACGCTGCCCTTCGAGGAAAGCTTGAATGGCGCCACAACCGAGTCGGCTTGCCAGGATGCGGTCGCCTGCACTTGGGCTGCCACCTCTCTGCAAATGTCCAAGGATAGAGACGCGGACATCATATTCCGGATACTCTTTCCTGACGCGTTCAGCATAGTAGAGAGCTCCACATTTGGGACTTTCACTCACAATCACGATGCTCGAGGACTTGCTCTTGCGAATGCCGCGACCAATGAAGTGCTCCAGTTGGTCAGCTCCAGTTGTGTCTTCCGGAATGATGGCAGCCTCGGCTCCGGCAGCAATGGCGCTGTTCTGAGCGAGGAAGCCGGCATCGCGTCCCATCACCTCGACAAAGAAGATGCGTTCGTGCGAAGTGGCTGTGTCGCGAATCTTGTCCACGCATTCCGTGATGGTGTTCAGAGTGGTGTCATAGCCAATCGTACTGTCTGTGCCGTTCAAATCGTTGTCGATAGTTCCAGGCAGACCGATGCAAGGCACATCATATTCCTGAGCGAAGATGCGAGCGCCAGTCAGCGAGCCGTTGCCGCCAATGACTACAAGAGCATCAATGCCCCGCTTCTGCATGTTCTCGTAGGCTTTCTGACGACCTTCAGGCGTCTCGAACTCCTTGCTGCGAGCAGTTTTGAGAATCGTTCCACCTCTTTGTATAATGTTGCTCACGTTTTCTGTCGTGAACTCCTTGATCTCGTCGTTGATGAGTCCTTCGTAGCCACGATAGATAGCCATGATGCGAAAACCATTGGCAATGCCGGCTCTTGTTATTGCACGGATTGCGGCGTTCATTCCAGGAGCATCACCACCACTGGTGAGGATGCCTATGCAGTTAATTTTTCCCATAATATCATTTACTATTTAATCATTTGCCATTTGCCATTACGCTGCAAAGGTACGAAAAAGTTTGAATTATTCGCACTTTATTATATAATATAATGTAGTAAGAAGACAAAAAGTTTGTTTCCCATGAAAAAAAAGTTGAAAAAGTTTTGCCAGTTCAGGATTTTGCCGTATCTTTGCACCGCAATTCGCAAGAGAGGTACCAAGCGAGGTGCTTTGTTGAGACGAATTGGGCGCTTAGCTCAGCTGGTTCAGAGCGTCTGCCTTACAAGCAGAGGGTCGGGGGTTCGAATCCCTCAGCGCCCACCCAAGAAAGGATGGCTCCTTAGCTCAACTGAATAGAGCATTTGACTACGGATCAAAAGGTTGTGGGTTTGAATCCCGCAGGAGTCACTAAATTCTGGCGAAAGTCAGTGGACTGGGTAGGTAGGTAAGTGGTTAAAACGGGCAGACTGTAAATCTGTTGCCTCACGGCTTCGGCAGTTCGAATCTGTCCCTGCCCACGAAAATGCGGAAATAGCTCAGTTGGTAGAGCACAACCTTGCCAAGGTTGGGGTCGCGAGTTCGAGTCTCGTTTTCCGCTCAGGAAAAAGAGCTCAAGGTGAAACAAAGCATCAAGTCTCGTTTTCCGCTCGAGGGAAAAGATAACTCTTAACTCTAAACTTTAAACTCTTAACTGAGTAATGGTGCGGTAGTTCAGTTTGGTTAGAATACTAGCCTGTCACGCTAGGGGTCGCGAGTTCGAGCCTCGTCCGCACCGCGAAGCAAAAGTGTTTTTCATGG
>ONSR01000115.1 GCA_900320565.1 uncultured Prevotellaceae bacterium | reverse complement strand
GGGCGGTCTGCTGCTTGCGGATACCGATGCCGAGGAAGTGTACCTCGAGTTTGGGTTTGTCGACGGCGATGAGCGGACATACCTCGAGCATGTGGCTCTGCAGGCACGACGAGCGGTCGCCGGCGAAGTTCAGCGTGTAGTCCTCGAGGAACGAGCAGCCGGTAGGCATGCCCTGCTGGATGACCCACAGCGTGCGATAGAGACAAGCCGTCTTCCAGTCGCCCTCGGCACCGAAGCCGTAGCCCTCTGCCATGAGGCGCTGAGAGGCAAGACCAGGAATCTGGTCGAAGCCGCAGAAGTCGGGAGCATCGATGTCAGCATCGCCCAGGTCGTCGAAGTTGGTGGTGAAGGCTGTAGCGCCCTCGTCCTTCAATACGCGGCGCAGGGCAATCTCGGCCTTGGCAGCATTGTGTACCTTCTCCCAGTAGACCTTCTCGCCGCTCTCGTCGATCTTGATGGTGTACTCCTTCTTGTACTCCTCAACGAGCTCGTCAGCCTCCTCGTCGGTGACCTTCTTGAAATAGTCCATGAGCGAAGACACGGGATAGTAGTCAACATGATAGCCCAGACGCTGCTCAAACTCAACGCGGTCGCCATCGGTAACAGCCACATTGTTCATGTTCATACCGAACATCAGGCAGCGCACATTGTGAGCGTCGGCCACACCGACAGCCACGCGTGCCCAAACGGCAATCTGCTTCTGGGCAGCCTCGTCCTTCCAATAGCCGCAAACCACTTTGCGAGGCACACGCATACGGGTGCAGATATGACCGAATTCGATATCGCCGTGAGCACTCTGGTTGAGGTTCATGAAGTCCATATCCATTGTATCCCAGGGAATCTCGGCATTATACTGTGTGTGGAAGTGAAGCAACGGCTTCTGCAACTGCTGCAGGCCCTTGATCCACATCTTGGCGGGCGAGAAGGTGTGCATCCAGGTGATGATACCCACGCACTTCTCATCGTTGTTGGCGGCCAGCATCACCTGCTCTACTTCCTTCGAGCTGTTGGCTGTACCTTTGTACACAACCTTTACAGGAATGTTACCCGAGGCGTTCAGACCCTCGACCATCTCCTTAGAATGACCGTCAACTGCTACGACTGCGTCACCTCCATAGAGCAACTGTGCACCAGTTACCCACCAAATTTCAGAGTTTTCAAACATTTTGTAATAGGCCCCCTATAACTCCCCGATGGGGAGGACCTAAAAGGGGCATTGGGTCTGTTGTTAGTAATTATGATTTATTGTTTGTTCTTTTTGCTTACTTGCAGGCTCACACAGTAGCTCCATTCTCCGAAGCTGTACCATCCGCTCGTCCATGTTTCGCCTGGCTTCAGGTCAATGTCTTGTCGATAGTGCTTGTCAGTATAGAGATGGACAGCCTCCTCATCGGCCCTCAGGAAATAGAATGTATAGGACTGATAGCCTCCGTAACTATCACGGCAGTTCTCAGGCGTCCAATGAGGCGATTTGCCTTCTATCAGATCAGAGACAGGACACGTGAAACGGTCAATGCCTCCCATATCACGTCCGGTCACTTCACACTCTTTTGAACTGTCTTCTTCAAGGACCAGTTCGTATTCATTCCAATCGATAGCCATAGTTGATGAAGAATTAAATGAGTCCGTTCCTTACTGCATACTCCCATGCGTCGTGGTCTATCTGCTGCATGGTTCGTACACCTTTGGGCAGCTCGCTGACAGGATAAGTAGCCACTTCGATGCTCAGAGTAATCCGATGTCGGCATTGCCCCTCTTCGTACCAGTCTGATGTCCATTCATCGGTAACGTCGAGCTGGATTTCCTCTTCCTTTTCATCGCGAGTCACTTTGAGCCTTACAGTGTTATCGGCACCGAGAAACGTGAAACAATAGGAACCCGAGTAGGGCGGGTGGTAGAAGCCGCCGTAGCGGTTCCACTCAATCTGCTGCCCATCCTTGAGCCCTTTAATATGCTGCCGCCAGTCGTCATTGGTGACGACATTGTCAGCATCCTCGATTTCTAAGAAAAGACGCAGGTCCCAATTGTCCCACTCTGTACCCATAGTTATTAAGTTTTTTTGATTCTGTACTGTTTGAGCAAGCCCGATACACTATCAGTGCTTTTGACCTTTTTGCCCGTAGTAGGCGTTGGGTCCGTGCTTGCGGTTGTAGTGTTTTTCCACGAGCAG
>ONSR01000120.1 GCA_900320565.1 uncultured Prevotellaceae bacterium | reverse complement strand
TTCCGTTGTCGAATACGAAAAGCTCCAGGCGGGCACCTTCGTAGTGTCTTGTTGTCATATTTGTCTATTTCTTCTTTTTAGTGTGCAAAGTTACGAAAAAAGCTTGTAAAAGCGAAGCGATTTGGGAAGATTAACGCAATTCGGCCTAAAATAAAGGCAAAACGGGGAAGAATGAGGAAGCATACAATACGAGGTGACGCAAAATTGGGAGGATTGGTGAGGGAGTTAGGTTTCCAAATCGTTACCCGATATCACTCCTTGAGAGGAGTAAAACCATGAAGCAAAATAGGGCAGAACGCAGCACCTTTCACCGTCCGTTTCTTATTCCGCAAACTGCTACATTTTGCATAGCGATGGATGCCAAAAGAAATAGTAGTTTTGCAGCCAAAATTAAAAACGGAGTAAGAAACATGAGAAGTACTTTTAACATTCTGTTCTATGTGAACAAGAGTAAGGAGAAGAACGGTGTGGTGCCTGTGATGGGCAGGGTAACGATTAACGGCACACAGAGCCAGTTCAGTTGTAAGAAGACGATTCCGCTTGATATGTGGGACGTGAAGGGCAACTGTGCCAAAGGACGCAGCAAGGAGGCATTGCAGATTAACCGCGAACTTGATAATATCAAGGCGCAGATTATCAAGCATTATCAGCACCTATCGGATCGTGAGGCTTTCGTTACGGCAGAGATGGTGCGCAACTCCTATCAGGGTTTCGGCAGCGAATATGAAACTCTGCTGAGTGCTTTCGACAAGGACATCGCCAATCAGAAGAAACGTGTGGGCAAGGACAGGGCTGCAAGTACGCTCTGGGCTATGGAACGTTCGCGGAAGGATGTGGCAGACTTCATCCAGTCGCACTACCGTCGCACGGATATGTCGATGCTGGAACTGACGCCAGAGTTTATCAAGGACTTTGCCGCCTACCTCAGTACAGACCGAGGACTGGCTAACGGTACTATCTGGCAGCGATGTATGTGGCTGAAAGGTGTTGTGCTGAGGGCGCACTACAATGGTAAGATTCCTCGTAACCCGTTCGCGCAGTTCCATATCAGCCCTAACTGCAAGGAAAGGGAGTTCCTGACCGAGGAAGAACTGAAAGCCGTCGCAACCCATGAGTTCGAGGACGACAATCTCGCCTTCGTGCGTGACATTTTTGTATTCGTGTGCTTCACCGCCCTCTCGTTCATCGACGTGAAGAACCTGACGACGGACAACATCGTGGACATCAACGGCGACAAGTGGATTATCAGCAAGCGACACAAGACCAACATCCCATTTCAGGTGAAATTGATGGATGTACCCTTGCAGATTATCGACCGCTACAAGCACCTACGAGAAGACAAGCTGGTGTTCGGCAAGATGAACTACTGGTCGATGTGCAAGAAGCTGAAAACGGTGATGACAGCCTGTGGCATAGAGAAAGCCATCTCCTACCATTGTGGCCGGCACTCGTTCGCAACCTTGGCACTTTCAAAGGGTATGCCCATTGAGAGTGTGAGCCGTGTATTGGGACACACCAACATTGTAACCACCCAGATTTACGCCCGCATCACAAGTCAGAAACTTGACAACGACCTGACGATGCTTGGCAATAAGCTCAACGCATCGTTCAAGAACCTACAGACGGCATAGTCCGCACGAATCAGCCCCACTCGTCATTGCTGCGAATGGGGCTGAACTCTTTCGTTATCCTACATCTTTTTACCGACGTATTACACCGCAGAGGGTGTAGTCGTAGGTGTAGGTGTTGATGCCGTTGAAGATGGTGTAGGCGTAGTGGCGCTGGTTCAGGAGGTTGTCGAGTTCGAGGCGGAGGACGCACTGCTTCCACTTGTACTGGGCGGAGGCGTTGAAGAGGGACATGCGCTTGTATTGGTCGGCGGTGAGTTGGCGGCGCACATGGTCGTAATCCAAAGAGAGGTCGAGGGCGGCGATGGGGAAGATGTGGACGGCACCGCTGTGGGTGAGGGAGGTGGTTGTGTTGCTCTCTTCGGAGTAACGCGAGCGCGACCACCCGTAATTGATGTCGTACCGCAGTTCGAGCCAGGGGACGGGGGTGATGGTAGCGTTGCCATGTAGGGCGTAGCTGTTCGTGCGGGTATCGATGATGGTGGCCCCCTCCTGACCTCCCCCGAGAGAGGAGGAAATTGCCTGTTCGCCACTGCCGAAGCTGTAGTTGCCGTCGGCACCGAGTTTGGCAAAGAGCGTGGGGATGTTCTTCGTGGCGGCTACGGAGAAGCTGGTGGAGCGGCTACGGGAGTCGCGGAGCAGGGCCGTGCTGCTCACATCGATGCCGCTGACCGACTGCGACGTGAGCGTGTTCTGCTTGCCTTCGCTGTGGCTGGCCGCGAGGCTCAGCGTGAAGTACTGCATGGGAAGCTGCCACTTCCAGTCTCCCGACGTGTGCCACGTGTTCGACTCGCCGATGATGCCCGACGAGGTGCGCACCGAGCGGTAGTCCACCTGCATCGGCTCCGTCAGCAGCGTCATCATGTCGCCGATGGAAGTCGTGTAGCCCGTCGAGAACGACAGTTTGCTGTTGGCCGAGAAGGTGTAGTTGATGCCCATCGAGGGATTGAGCACGGGCTTGGTGTAGTTCAGTTTATTGGCTTTGCCTTCCTCCGTCACGACTCGGCCATCTTCAAGCGAGCTTGGATGGCTCTCGCTGTTCCGTCGGTTATAGTACAGCCCCTTCAGCGCTGCCCCGATGCCCGCACTCAGGTAGAAGCGGCGGTTCTTGGAGTGTATCTCGAAGCCGGGGTTGAGGGTTGGGGTCAGAGACCAACCAGACAGGGCCTCCCCAAGCCCCTCCGAGGGAGGGGATGTCTGATTAGATAAAGCATCGGAATCATGTATCTTAACATCCCCTCCTTGGGAGGGGCTTGGGGAGGCTCTCCAGGTCTTTATCTTATCATACATAGCGGACACGCTGACGGGCAGATTCAGCCGGAACGCCTTGCCGATGGGGATTTGGAACGACGAGCCTACGTTCATGCTGAGTGTCGAAGATTGCGCCGTCTGCCCGTAGCCATTGCCGTCCTAGCGTCGGTGTCCGCTTGAACGACACGTTGGCATGGACGTGTCGCCGTGCGCCCTTCTCCGTCCTGCCCATCCAGAAAAGTTCGTTGCCCACCTCAAATGATGATGTCTTCCGTCGCTGTTCCACTAAAGAGCCGCTGACTTCGTCGACCTCTGTCACGACTCGGCCATCCAAGCGAGCTTGATGGCTCTCGCTGCTCCATCGGTTGGCCACCACATCCCCCTCGTTCTGCTCAAACTTCCCTTTAAGCACGAACGTCTCGCTGAGATACACGCGGTCGGCGTTCTTCAGGTAGTTCACCGACAGCTTTGGCAAGTGAATCTTCGTCAGCGGCGACGTCTGTTCGCTC